>DATHLO010000244.1:0-12861 GCA_035488075.1 Steroidobacteraceae bacterium
CGCTCAAGCGCGGCGCGCTCGTCATCGACTGCTCGACCATCGGCGCGGAAACCGCGCGCCGCGCCGCGCAGGCCCTGGAGCCCGGTGGGGTCGAGTTCCTCGACTGCCCGGTGAGCGGCGGGGTGGAAGGCGCACGCGATGCGACGCTCGCCATCATGGTGGGCGGGACGCCCGAGGCGTTCGCGCGTGCGCAGCCGATTCTGCAGGCGCTCGGCAAGACGATCACGCTCTTCGGTCCCACCGGCAGCGGCCAGGCGGCCAAGGCGACCAATCAGATCATGTGCGCCGGGATCATCGAGGCGATCGCCGAGGCCATGGCCTTCGCCCACGCGCAGGGGCTGCCGCTCGATAAGCTCATCGACACCCTCGGCAAGGGCGCCGGCTCCTCCTGGTACTTCGTGCACCGCGCTCCGAACATGGCGCGCGGTGCCTACCCGGCGGGCTTTAAGGTGCGGCTGCACGAGAAGGACCTCGGTATCTGCCGCGACATGGCGGCGCGCTTCGGGGTGGCGCTGCCGGTCGTCGAGCGCATGCTGGGCGAGTACGCGGAACTCATCGCCCGCGGCTTTGGCGATGAGGACATCTCGGCCACCTACCGCCTGAAGTCCGAACTCTTCGAGCGCACGAACATCATGAGTGCACCGGCGCGCGGCGACGCATGAAGACACAGGCGGCCGGTAGCGACCAGGCGCTCTACCTGCCGGATTTCTGCACCTCGCAGGCGACGCTTGCCATCGTGCTCATCGTCGAGCTCACCGCGCTGGTGCTGACCCTGGCGCGCCAGAGCGTGCTGGTGGATTTTTGGACCGACCTGGTGCGCACCTCGCTGTTTCTGCTGTGGATCGGGCTCGCGAGCGCGGCACTGCTGTGCGTGCTGCGCGCGCGGCTCGCGCGCCTGAACGTCGCCGCAGGTTCGGCGGCGGTCATGACGCTCATCACCGCGGTAGTGGCGGTTATCTCGGTGTGCGTGTATCTGCTCGGGCGCACCCGCATGGTCATCGACTCCGGCGGTGCGGAACTGTTTCCGCCCAATGCTTCGCGCTTCGCGCTGCGCAACGCGTGGATCGGGCTCATCATCACCGGGCTCGCGCTGCGCTACTTCTACGTCGCCCACCACTGGCGCCGCAGCGTCGAGCTGCGCGCGGCGGCGCGGGTGCATGCGCTGCAGGCGCGCATCCGGCCGCACTTCCTGTTCAACAGCATGAACACCATCGCCGCGCTCACCCGCAGTAATCCCTCGCGCGCGGAAGGCGCGGTGCAGGATCTCGCCGACCTGTTCCGCGCGACCCTGAGCGACAAGCGCGACACCATCACGCTCGCCGAGGAGCTCGAGGTGGCGCGCACCTACCAGCGCATCGAACAGCTGCGCCTCGGCACTCGCCTGCAGGTGCACTGGATGACCGACGCGCTGCCTGCGAACGCACTCGTGCCCGGGCTCATGATCCAGCCGCTGCTGGAAAACGCCATCTACCACGGCATCGAGCCGCGCGCCGAGGGCGGCACGGTCACCATCACCGGCGAGGTGAGCAGCAATCTCATCACCCTGGTGGTGCGCAATCCGCTGGCCCCGACGCCCGGTGAGCACGAGGGCAACCGCCTGGCGCTCGCCAACATCCGCGAGCGCCTGAGCCTCATGTACGGCGAGCAGGCACTCATGAAATCCGGGCGCTTTGATGACGAGTACATCGTGACGCTGCGCTTCCCGCTCATCGAGCGGCGCACCGAGACGCGCGTGCCGCAGCCGGCCTAAAGATGGCACCCGCGCCCAAACTCAAGGTGCTCATCGTCGATGACGAGCCCCCGGCACGCGAGCGGCTGCGCAGCCTCCTTGCCGAGATCGTCGACGTTGAGGTGGCGGGTGAGGCGCAGAACGGGCGCGAGGCGCTCAGCTACACGCACGATCTGGCACCGGACGTGGTGCTGCTGGATGTGCGCATGCCGGGGATGGATGGCCTCGAGGCGGCGCGCCACCTGAACGTGCTCGAGGAGCCCCCGGCGGTCATCTTCACTACCGCCTTCGATCAGTACGCGGTGGAGGCGTTCGAGGCGCACGCGGTGGGGTATCTGCTCAAGCCGGTGCGCAAGGAGCAGCTGGCCGCCGCGCTCACCCGTGCCGGGCGCCTGACGCGCGCCCAGCTGCAGCGGCTCGCCGCCGGTGAAGGCGAGCGGCGCACGCACATCGCCGCGCGCCACCGCGAGGGCCTGCGGCTCATACCACTCGAGGAGGTGCAGTACTTCCTCGCCGACCAGAAATACACCACCGTCAAGCACCTGAAGGGCGAGGACCTGATCGAGGATTCGCTGCGGCTGCTCGAGAGCGAGTTCGGCAGCGCGTTCGTGCGCATCCACCGCAACGCCCTGGTGGGCGTGAAGCACCTGGAACGCATCGAGCGCAACGCGGAAGGGCAGTACTGCGTGCATCTGCGCGGCTGCAGCGCCCCGCTGCCCGTGAGCCGCCGCATGGCGGGCGAGCTGAAGGAGCGATTCAGAATCTGATCGTCTTTGGGGGCGCGGCTGCGTGGGCACCCGACGATTCCTCACACGAGGGGGAGAAAAATGTACCGTACCCGGCCGCTCACGCGACGTTCATTCATCGGCGCACTGGCCGCGCTGCCCGCCCTCGGCTCCGGCGCGCTGGCGCAGCAGAACTCCGCGCCGCCTTCGCTCCTCTTCCGCCGAGAGCCCCCGCCCATCACCTCCGCCGGGCAGGTCCTGAACGTCATGGAGTTCGAGCCCCTGGCGCGCACCGCGCTGCCGCCGGCCCACTACGGCTACCTCGCCACCGGTGTGGACGATGACCTGACCGTGGTGCTGAACCATGAAGCCTTCGGGCATTACGAGATCCGCGCGCGCCGCTTCGCGGACTTAAGCCACTTCGACCCTTCGCGCACGGTATTCGGCGTGCCCTGGCCGAGCCCGCTGTACCTGTCGGCGGTGTCAGCGATGCGCGCGTTCCACCCGGAGGGCGAGGCGGCGGTGGCGCGCGCCGCGCATACGCGCGCTACGCCGATGATGCTGTCCAGCGGCGCATCCGCATCGCTCGAGGAGGTGCGCAGCGCTCTGGGCACGGCGCCCTGGCTGCAGCTGTACCCGACCGATGACTGGGCCGTGACGCTCGCCGTCGTGCAGCGCGCCGAAACGGCCGGTTGCCCGGGGATCGTCCTGACGGTGGACTCGCCCGTCACCCACCGCAACAACGAGATGCTCGCGCGCGCGACGCTCGCGGACAGTCGTCCCTGCGGCGCCTGCCACAAGAACAACTCCCACGACATGTGGCTCAGGGCGCCGCTGTTTGCCGGGCTCGATGTCTCGCGCGTGAGCGCGCTCGCGCCGCCGGACCTCACGCTCGGCTGGTTCGACCGCCTGCGCGCGCAGGTGAAGGGCAAACTCATGGTGAAGGGAATCGTCAGCGCGCAGGATGCGGCGCTCGCGGTGGAGCACGGCGCCGATGCCGTGATCATCTCCAATCACGGGGGCCGCAACGAGGAGACCCTGCGCGCAACGATCGACTGCGTGCCGGAAGTGGTGACGGCGGTGCGCGGCCGCGCACCGGTGTTCATCGATGGGGGCATCCGCCGCGGCACCGACGTGTTCAAGGCGCTCGCGCTGGGTGCGACTGCGGTGGGTATCGGCCGGCCGCCGGCCTGGGGCCTCGCCGCGTTCGGTCAGGCGGGCGTGGAACGGGTGATCGACATCCTCAACCGCGAGCTCGCGGACATCATGAAGCAGGCGGGTACGCCCACGCTTGCAAGCATTACGCGCGAGCACGTGCTGCGCTCGGCGAGTCCCTAAAGCCGGTACGAGAGGTACTGCGCGCGCAGCGCGCCCGGCTGCTACAGGATGTAGCGGCTTAAATCCTCGTCCTTGACCAGTGCCCCTAAGTGATCATCGACGTACTGCGCGTCGATCGTCACCTTGGCCGCGCCGTTGGACTTGTGCTCCTCGGCGGCCTCGTAGGAGACGGTCTCCAGCAGCCGCTCGACCACCGTATGCAGGCGCCGCGCGCCGATGTTCTCGGTGCGCTCGTTCACCTGGAAGGCGATCTCGGCGATGCGGCGCACGCCGTCGACGGCAAATTCGACCTCCAGACCCTCGGTCTTCATCAGCGCCTTGTACTGCGCGGTGAGGGAGGCGTCCGGTTCGGTGAGGATGCGCACGAAGTCCCCGACCTTGAGTGAATCGAGCTCCACGCGGATCGGCAGCCGTCCCTGCAACTCCGGGATCAGGTCCGAGGGCTTGGAGAGACTGAAGGCGCCAGAGGCGATAAAGAGCACGTGGTCGGTCTTCATCGGCCCGTACTTGGTGGCGACGGTGGAGCCCTCCACCAGCGGCAAGAGGTCGCGTTGCACGCCCTCGCGTGAGACGTCCGCGCCGATCGTCTCCCCGCGGCGGGTCACCTTGTCGATCTCGTCGATGAACACGATGCCGTTCTGCTCGGCGTTGGCGAGCGCCTGCACCTTCAGCTCATCCTCGTTGATGAGCTTGCCGGCTTCCTCGTCGGTGAGGAGCCTGAGCGCCTCGGCGACCTTCACCTTGCGGGTGCGAGTGCGATTGCCGCCGAGGTTCTGGAACATCGACTGCAGCTGCTGCTGCATCTCCTCCATCCCCGGCGGCGCCATGATCTCCACCCCGTTCGGCAGCGCCCGCAGCTCGATCTCGAGCTCGCGGTCATCGAGCTCGTGCTCGCGCAGCATCTTGTGGAATTTCTGGCGCGTCTCTGAATCGCGCGCGTGCGCGGGCTCATCGGTGGAGAAGCCCATCATGCGCGGCTTGGGCAGCAGCGTGTCGAGCACGCGCTCCTCGGCGGCCGCGAGCGCGCGCTCGCGCACCTTCGCCATGGCCTGCTCGCGTGTCATCTTTACCGCCACGTCGGCCAGCTCCTTCACGATCGACTCGACGTCGCGGCCCACGTAGCCGACCTCGGTGAACTTGGTGGCTTCCACCTTCACGAACGGCGCATTGGCGAGCTTGGCGAGCCGCCGCGCGATTTCCGTCTTGCCGACCCCGGTCGGGCCGATCATGAGAATGTTCTTCGGCGTGATCTCCTGGCGCAGCGGTTCACCGACCTGCATGCGACGCCAGCGGTTGCGCAGCGCGATGGCGACCGCGCGCTTGGCCGCGTCCTGGCCGATGATGTGCTTGTCCAGTTCCTGGACGATCTGGCGGGGTGTGAGTGCTGACATGTCGCTTTAGACCCTGGTGCCCTGCGCCCGGTGCAGTTCCTCGATGACGAGGTTGCGGTTGGTGTAGATGCAGATGTCGGCAGCGATGTTGAGCGAGCGCTCGACGATGCTGCGCGCATCGAGCTCGGAGTCCGCCAGGAGCGCGCGCGCCGAGGCGAGCGCGTACTGACCGCCCGAGCCAATGGCGGCCACGTCGTAATCCGGTTCGATCACATCACCATTGCCGGAGATCACGAACAGCTTATCCGGATCGCCGACCAGGAGCAGCGCCTCCAGGCGCCGCAGGTAGCGGTCCGAGCGCCAGTCCTTGGCGAGTTCGATCGCCGCGCGCGTAAGGTTGCCGTACTTCTCGAGCTTGCCTTCGAAACGCTCGAACAGCGTGAAGGCGTCCGCCGTGCCGCCGGCAAAGCCGGCGAGCACCTTGTCGTTGGCGAGGCGGCGCACCTTGCGGGCGTTGCCTTTCATGACGCTGTTGCCGAGGGTGACCTGGCCGTCGCCGCCGAGCGCGATGGCGCCGTTACGGCGCACGCCGAGGATCGTCGTGCCGTGGGGGTTGAAAACGTGAGGGTCTGACATGGGGTTGGCGCAAGCTCCGGAATCGGTCGACCCGCAGCGCGGACTCAGGCCTTGCGGCGCGCCCGCGGGTGGGTAGCGTCGTAAATGCGGGCGAGGTGCTGGAAATCAAGGTGAGTGTAAATCTGGGTGGTCGAGATGTCCGCATGTCCGAGCAGCTCCTGCACCCCGCGCAGTTCACCACTGGATTCGAGCAGGTGCGAGGCGAAGGAGTGCCGGAACAGATGCGGATGCACGTGCATGCTCAGCCCCTGGCGGCGCGCCCACAGCGCCACCCGCAGCTGCACGGCCCGCGGCCCGAGGCGCCGCCCGTTCTTGCCGACGAACAGTGCCGCTTCGCCCGCGCGGACGAGCGCGGCGCGCTCCTTGAGCCAGGCCCGCAAGGCCTGCACCGCGGCGCGCCCGACCGGCACGATGCGCGATTTCTTCCCCTTGCCGAGCACCTGCACGGTGCGATCCTTGAGGTCCACGCTCGTCAGATCCAGTCCGATGAGTTCCGCCAGACGCAGGCCCGAGGAGTAGAAGAGCTCCATGATGGCGCGATCGCGCGCGCTGAGCTCATCCCCGGGCGGGATCTCGAGCAGCCGCGCCATCTGGTCCGCATCGAGTGTCTGCGGCAGCCGCCGCGCCGCCTTGGGGGCGCGCACGTCCTGCGCGGGATTGCGCGTGAGGCGCGCGCCGCGGCCCACTCGGCCGGGCGTGCCCTGCGCCTCGCGCAGCAGGAATTCGTAGAAGCTGCGCACCGCCGAGAGACGCCGCTGGATACTGCGCGGCGCCAGGCCCGCGGCATGCGAGCGCGCGGCGAACAGGCGGATGTGCTGGCTGTCGAGCGCGTGCCAGTCGGCCAGGCCCGTGCGATCACAGAATTTCACGAGCGCTGCGAGGTCGCGCGCGTAGCTCGAGTCGGTGTGCGCGGACAGGCGCCGCTCGAAGTTAAGATAGCGCCGGAAGCGCGCCACCCATTCGAGCGCCGCCGGGTGCATGTCCTTAGGACCCGCGCGCGCTCAGCGCGCGCCGGGGCTGCTCAGTGCGTCGCTGATGAGGTCCGCGAGGCGCGCGAGAAATTCCGTGCTCATGCCCGGATGGAAGCGGTCGCGGTCGGCGCTGCCGAGGGCCAGCAGGCCGAGCGCGCCCTTGTCTCCGAGGGGCACGAGGGCCACCGAGCCCATCTCGAGGCCCTCCGGTCCGAACAGAAACTCGCGCTGCGAGTCGCGCGCCTGGCCGCAGCGTGGCTTGCCGCTCGCGAACAGGGACTCAAAGGATTTCAGCTGCGCATCCGCTGCCGGCACGGTGCGCACGAAGGATGGCAGCGTCGGATCAGGCGGCGCGCCGATGAGCACCAGCGCGGCGTGGAAGGCGTCGAAGTCCTCGCGCAGGCCCGCTTCGATGTGCGCAATGGCCGTGGCGCGCGGCACCGCGCGCAGCAGCCGGCGCGTGAAGCGGTGCAGGCGCTCGGCGATGGCGTCGTTGGCGCGCGCCACACGCACCAGCTCCGCGAGCTTGTTCTCGAGCGCCGCCTGTTTCTCGCGCAGCACCTCGATCTGGCGCTCGACGAGGGAGATGGTGGAACCGCCGCGCGCGTGCGGCAGCTTCAGGCGCGCCAGTACCGCCTGGTGGCGCTCGAAGAATTCGGGGTTACGCTGCAGATAACTGGCGACGGACTCCTCTTCGGCATCCACCGCGGTCACCCCGCGCGCTTGTGTTGTCATAGTGCTCTAGACCTCGACGTGACCTTCAAAGGATATCTGTGTCGGACCGCTGAGCCAGATGCTCTCCCCTGGCCCCTGCCAGTCTACCTGTAACTCGCCGCCGCGCGTGGCCACGCGCACGCGGGCATCCAGGAGCCCGCGCCGCCGCCCGACCGCCACCGCCGCGCAAGCGCCGGTGCCGCAGCTGCGGGTCTCGCCGGCGCCGCGCTCGTAGACGCGCACGCGCACCTGCGCGCGCGCGATGATCTGCAGGAAGCCCGCATTCACGCGCTTCGGGAAGCGCGCATGCCGCTCGATTGCCGGACCGAGCGTCGCCACCGGGGCGTCCTCGACGTCCGGCACCGTGAGCACCGCGTGCGGGTTACCGATCGCGACGGCGCCGATCTCGAGCGTGCGCCCGGCCACCGTCAGCGGATACGGATCGGTCTCGAGCGGCGCCTCAAAGGGCAGCGAACGCGGATCAAAGTTCGGCACCCCCATGTCCACCGACACACACTCATCGGCGATACGGGCGCGCACCACGCCGACGGGGCTGTCCAGGGCAACGGCGCCGTTGCGGGTGAGGCCCCGGTGGTGCAGGAGCGCTGCGATACAGCGCGCCCCATTGCCGCACTGTTCCACCTCGTCGCCATCGGCATTGAAGATGCGGTAGAACACGGCCGTATCGGCACGCTTGGGTGCCCCGAGCACCAGGGCCTGGTCAAAGCCGATGCCGGTGCGACGGTCGGCGAGGCTGCGCAGCCGCTCGGGCTGGAGGACGGATTCGTCGGCGGGTGCATCGAAGACGACGAAATCGTTGCCGACCCCGTGCATCTTCGTGAAATCGATGCGCATCGCGGGCAAGCATAGCTGAAACTTCGCGGCGCGTGCGCAAGGGGCGCCCTCCTAGCGCAGGGCGGCGCGGTCCTTGAAAAGACAGCGGTCCATCACGGTAAAGATCCCCGCCCGCACCGCGCGCTCGGCGGCCGCCTGGTCGATCACGCCTTCCTGCAGCCACAGCGCCGGCAGCTTCAGGCGGATACAGTCAGCGACGATCCCCGCGACGTGCTCGGGGCGGCGGAACACGTCGACGATGTCAACGCGCTCACCCGGCGCGAGCACCTCGGGCAGCTGCTCGAGTGCGGGCACCGCGGCCTCCCCGAGGATGGTCTCGGCCGAGGGGGTCACCGGGATGATGCGGTAGCCGAAGCGCTGCAGGGCACGCGCCACGCCGTGGCTCGGGCGGGTGCGGTCGGCCGACAACCCCACGACGGCGATGACCTGCGCGCCACGCAGCAGCTCGGCGATCTTTTCCGGCGGCGGGTTTACGAACATGCTCGCTCCTTGGCCTGGGCCTCTCCGGCCGTCTAGTCTAGCCATTACACCGCAAGGCTCCCAAAAGGCGCGTGACACTTGAGTGACGAGTTCAGCGTACGCATCGAGCCGCACGGGCGCACCCTGAAGGTCGGCGTGGCGCAGCCGGTGCTGGAGGCAGCGCTCGCGGCAGGGCTGAACCTGCCGCACAGCTGCAAGTCCGGGCACTGCGGCTCCTGTCGCGCGCGCCTCGTCACGGGCGAGATCCGCTACGCGCGCGGCCGCCCGCTCGGTCTGACGCGCGAGGAGGCAGCCGGCGGTTACGTGCTGCTGTGCCAGGCGCGCCCACTTTCCGACCTCGCAGTTGAGGCGCGCCTGATCGCCAGCGTCGCGGACGTGGAGATCAAGACGCTGCCGTGCCGCATCGCGCGCCTGGCGGCGCTCGCCCCCGACGTCATGCAGGTGTGGCTGCGGCTGCCGTCGGTGGAGCGGCTGCCGTTTCACGCCGGGCAGTACCTGGACGTGCTGCTCGAGGGCGGCCGGCGCCGCAGCTTCTCCATCGCGAGCCCGCCGCACGACAGCGAGCTGCTCGAGCTGCACGTGCGGCGCGTGAGCGGCGGGGGCTTCACCGAGCGGCTGTTCGGCGGCACCTCCGCCACTGCTCTTAGGGAAGGAGCGCTGCTGCGGATCGAGGGACCGATCGGGCAGTTCAGCTACCGCGACGGCACGGGGCCTTTGCTCATGGTGGCCGGCGGCACCGGCTTCGCACCCTTAAAATCGATGCTGCGGCACGTGCTCGAAGGGGGTATCCGCCGCCCCATCCACTTCTACTGGGGCGCGCGGCACACGCAGGATCTGTACGAGGAGGCGCAGGTGCTCGAGTGGACGCGCCGCTACGCGCAGCTCACCTTCACCGCGGTGCTCTCGGAAGGCACTCGCCTCGAGGCCACGCATCACAGGGTAGGCTGGGTGCACGAGGCGGTACTCGCCGATCACGCGCACCTCGCGGACTTCGAGGTGTATGCGGCCGGACCGCCGGCGATGATCGAGGCGCTGCGCAGCAGCTTTCCGCGGCACGGACTATCCCCCGAGCGGCTGTACTTCGATTCCTTCGACTACGCCCCGGATGTGCGGCGTTGAGGCGCGCGCCGCTTTAGAGCTCCGGCTGGGGGAAATTATCGCGGTAGTCCTCGATGGACGCGCGGATGACCGCCGCCGCGTGCGCGTAGCCATAGCGGCCGGTGACCGCGATCTTCGGCGTCTCGTCCGGCACCAGCTTGTAAGTTGAGAAGTAGTGCTCGATACGCTCCAGGAGCGCTCCCGGCAACTCGTCGATCTCCGTGGCGTTGCCCCAGACGTAGTCGCCCTCGAGCACGGCGATGATCTTATCGTCCGCCTCGCCGCGGTCGATGATCTTCAGTCCCCCCAGCACGCGCGCCCGCAGCAGCACTTCGGAGTGGTTGATCGGGCGCTCACTGATCACGCAGATGTCCAGCGGATCCCCGTCGCCGCGCTCACAACCCGGCGCCAGGCGCCGCACGCGCTCACCGCAGTAGGTTTGCGGAACGAAGCCGTAGAGCGAGGGGGGTTGCGAGGAGGTGCGCTGCGGCCTGTCGACGCGCAGGTAGCCGGATGCCTTGTCCACCTCGTACTTCATCAGATCGAACGGGGTGATCTCGATGTACGCGTTCACGACGCGCGGCGCGTCCGGGCCGCTTTCCAGGCCGTGCCAGGGATGTGGACGCCAGCGCGAGTAAGCGGTGGGGTGTGACACGCGCCGATTGTAAGCCCAAGCCTGCTATTCTTAGGAGGCGCTCATGAGGGGGCCTCGGGTGATGCACGCGGCGATTACCGGCTGGGGTAAGTGCCTGCCGCCGGCGGTACTGACCAACCACGACCTGTCCACCATTCTCGACACGAGCGACGAGTGGATCGTGAGCCGCACCGGGATCCACGAGCGGCGCATCTCCCACGTCGGCCTGGAAGAGCTCGGTTACGTCGCCGCCATGCGCGCCCTCGCCGCGGCCGGTATCGACGGCCGCAGCATTGAGCTCATCGTTTTTGGCACCTGCAGTCACGATGACCAGGTGCCGAACATGGCCTCGGGCATCCAGGCACGCATCGGCGCGCAGCCGGCGGCCGCTTTCGACATCAACACCGCCTGTACCAGCTTTCTCTACGGCCTCTCCACGGCCACGGCGCTGATCCGCACCGGGGTGGTGAAGAATGCGCTGGTGATCGGCGCGGAGTTCATCTCCCCGTTCATGGACTGGAGTGATCGTGACGTCGCGGTGCTCTTCGGTGACGGCGCCGCCGCCGTGGTGCTCGAGGCGAGCGAGCGCGCCGAAGGGGTGCTCGCCGAGAAGCTCGGTTGCTTTGGCGAGGCGCGCGAGATCCTGCGCGTGCAGGGCATGGGCGGACGCTATGCGAACCAGGGCATCCTGTACGGCGTCACGCGCTGGCAGTTCGAGGGCCAGGAAATCTTCAAGCGCGCGGTCACCGGCATGAGCAGCGCGTGTGAGGACACGCTGGCGCGCCTGAAGCTCGCGCCCGCGGACGTGGACCTGGTCGTGCCGCACCAGGCCAACCTGCGCATCATCGAGGCCGTCGCGCGGCGTGCGCAGGTGCCGATGGAGCGGGTGTTCGTGAACGTGCACCGCTACGGCAACATGTCGGCGGCGACGGTTGCCATCGCGCTGTGCGAGGCGGTGGAGGAAGGGCGCGTACGCGCCGGAGCACTGTTGCTGCTGCCCGGTTTCGGCGGCGGCCTAAGCTACAGCGCACACGTGGTGCGCTGGGGCGAGCGCACGCGGCCGCTGCAAGCGAGCAACGCCGAGCTGCCCGCGAACGAGCGCTCGGCGCTGGAACTCATCCGTGACTGCCTCCGGCGCAAGAGCACCCCGAGCACGCGGCCGGCCGCGGATCCGTTCGCGGGCCTCTAGCGAGCGCGGCGGCCGTTCACACCCGCCGTTAGCGGCGCGTGGACTTCTTGGTCGCCCGACGCTTCTTCTTCGCCGGATCCTTGGGGCGTGATTTGCCAAATGACCCCTGGTAGATCTTGCCGCGGCGGCTTCTGTGATCGCCCTTACCCATGAGAACAGACTCCGATTAAATACTTCAGGCAATGAAAAGGGCCGGGCGCCGATGCCTGTGAGGCACTGACGACCGGCCCTGAGGCAGCTTTTTGGCTTACCAGCGCTTCGGTGCACCGCCACCGCGGTTGCCACCACCGCCGCCGGTGCGCTCCTGAGCCTCATTCACGCGCAGCGGACGACCACCGAGGTCCTTGCCGTTGAGGTTCTGGATCGCGCGCGACGCGTCGGCACGGGACATCTCCACGAAGCCGAAGCCACGCGGACGGCCGGTGTCGCGATCGGTGATGATGCTCACGGACTCGACGGTGCCGTGCTGTGCGAACAGCTCACGAACCTCGGCGTCGGTGGCGGAAAAAGGCAGGTTGCCAACATAGATCTTCGTCATGCAATCAAACTCCTATGCGTTCTGTACTAGCAGGAGTGCATGACACGAAAGATTGGTCGCGCACACTCTGCCACCTGGTCGAGAACGATTCGGCTTTTCAGACTCGGAAGCCAACTCGCAATCAAAGGCGGGCGGCAGGCGGCAGGAAAGGGAAAGGTCACGATCCGGCGCGGACGATACCGCAAGGGGCCGGCGGCGCACAAGTCAGCCCATGTTGCATTGAGATGCAGGCAGCCTCTCCGGTGCACGCGCGCTGGGGACGCCGCAGGGCGCCCAACATAATCGGCCCGGGGAGCGTCAACCGGGGGCCCGCCCCCCCCAAACAGACGGTTGCCATGAACGTGCAACCTGGCCGGGGTAACTTCCGCGGACCCTTCGGCCCCGAAGGCGGGGTGGGGTACGGGGTAGCCCGTCGCGCGCTGCGCGCCGATCAGCGGTAGCGCGCCAGGATCTTCTGCAGACCCTGCAAGCCGGGTGAGAGTACCTCGTACGGCAGGCTGTTCAGCGCCTCATCGGGCGTCGCATTGACCGCGTGGAACTCGTTCTGCGAGGCCTCCACGTACAGCAGTCCCGTCAGGTACTCCCCGGCCTTCATGCGCTCCTGGATGTGCGCGGCGGCCGTG
>DATHLO010000245.1:0-5356 GCA_035488075.1 Steroidobacteraceae bacterium
TCCTTGAGGAGCGCGCTAAAGAGGGGCTGCAGCTGATCGAGCTGCGGTGCGGGCAAAGCCTTCGGATCCGCCGGCGCGGTGAATCCGTTCCACGCCTGCGTGCGCGCCCCGCCCCACTCGCGATCCACCAGCAGCGGCCCCTTGGGCGTGAGCCCGATGAGCAGCAGCTCGGTGAGGTTCAAGAGCGTCGGTGCGCCCGCGCCCTCGGCGCCGATCACACACCAGCCGCGCAGGTACTCCGGCAGATCCTTGCGACGCGTCGCCTGCGCGTGCGTGGAGTCGTTCAATCCGGGCCCAAGCACGATGAGCGCCGCGAGCCGCTCGCTCGCCGCCAGCTGTGCGTAGGGGGCCGCACAGCCCTTCGACAGGGGCTTGGCGAGATTGGCGTTGAGGAAGCATTCCTCGCGCGCCCGGGTGAGAGCCTCCCCGGGGGCCACGGGCACGGCGACGAAGCCCAGCTGCGTGAGGCGCTCGCGCACGGCCTCCCCGAGCATCGCGTCCACCGACCAGTTCACCGGATAGGTCTTGAGGAAACTGTCCTGCATGCGGCGCGCGCTGTGAAAATGCGTGACCTCGGCGTCGAGCACATCGACCACGCCGATGCGGGCGCCAGCGGGCAGTGGCAGCTGTGCGGGCGCGGGGGCCGCCCGCGCGCCCGGGGCGGTGAGGCACGCGAGGAGAGTCCACGCGGCCGCGGCGAGGGCAAGGAAGGATCGGCCTGCTGACATAGGGCACCCGGGCAAGCGCTGGGGGGCGTTGCGAGTCTAACCCGAACACGTGCGGGTGGGCCGAACGCGCGCGCGGCGCCGCTTTTGACAGAAGGCGCTTAATGGCCGCCCTCGACCAACAGGCCCGCATCCCCCAGGGCCTGCGCGAGTGCCGCCTCGATGTGAGCCGCCTCGGCGCGTGCGATGCGCTGCAGGTGCAGCGTGGGTCCGGTGAGCACTTCCAGCCCGCGCTTGAGCACGCTGCCGGCGGCGTGAATGCCGGCCTTGTGCTGATCGAAGCGCTCGGCCGGGGTGTAGCGGCTCATGCCGACGTAGAGTCCGAACGGGCCGCGCCGGCGATCGGCAAAATCCAGCAGTACCAGATATACGTTCGAGCGCCCCTTGCGGCGCGCGCTGAAGGTGGCGGCGATCTCGTACACGCTCGGCAGGAAGTCGATGTAGCGCATCGGCAGCCACTCGGGAATGGTCGCCGCGGCGTGCGCCCACAGCGCATTCAGGTGCTGCTCGACGCGCGCGGCGAACTCCCCGCGCATCCACAGCTCGTGGATGCAGTGCGCGCCTTCGAGGCCATCGTGGGCGCAGAGCGCTGCGGCGAAGCGCGCCTCAAGCTGCGCCCGCGTGAGGCTGCGCAGCGGTCGCTCGGCGGGTGCGGGCGGGCGAGCGAGCCGGCGGCGGCCACCGGTCACGAGAGCGCGGGCGCGCCGCGGATGCCGCGGCGTGCGGCGAGGAGCCAGATGATGCCGGCGATGAGGATGGCCGCAGGCACCATCAGTACCGCGTGGGCGAGCGCGCCGGCCTCCCCGAGCCGAGGCTCGAGATGGTCCGAGACCGAGCCGATGAGTATCGGCGAGGGCACATCGCCCAGCAGATGAATCACGATCATGGTCAGCGCGGCGGCGGAGGCGCGCTCAAGAGGCGAAACGAGGTTGACGATTGCCGCGTTCACCGGCCCGGCCGACATGAAAAGCAACAGTTCCGCAGCTACGATCGCCGGGAAATACAGCGCACGGTCCGCGGCCGCGAGCGCAAGCCACGCGAGCGGCGCGGCGAGGACCGTCACCGCCCCGGAGAACCACAGGTACGCTTGCCGGGAATATCTCAACAGGTAGTCCGCGAGCCACCCTCCTGCCAGGGTGCCGACAAGTCCGGTAGCCAGTACGATCACGCCAAAGTCCGTCGCCGCGCTCGCCTTCGGGATCCCGCGCACGCGCTCGAGGAACGTCGGCATCCAGTAGGCGAGCCCGCCGAGGGCAAACGTGTAGGCCGCGTAACCGAGCACGACCACCCGGAAGCGTGCGCGCGCGAAGAGGTCACGGTAGATGCTCAGCACTGCGCTTGCGACCCCCGCACTTTGCGGGGCTGCCGGGGTATCGGGGTCCTGGATACCGCGCGGCGGATCCGGCAGCCACAGCGAGGCGATGGCGAGTGCGATGCCCGGGGCGCCAGCGACGAAGAAAGCCGCGCGCCAGCCGAAGTGCGCCCCCACCTGTCCGCCGACCACGTAACCGAGCGCGGCCCCGACCGGAATCGCCATGTTAAGTATCGCGTACACGCGCGCGCGGCCTTGCGGCGGAAACAGGTCCGCGAGCAGCGACGGCGCGATGGCCACGACCGAGGCCTCGCCGATCCCGACCAGCGCGCGCGCGGCGAGCAGGTGCGGGTAGCCATGCGCGAGGCCGGAGAGCATCGTCGCGAGGCTCCAGATACCGATGCCGAGGGCGATCGGGCGCGTGCGCGACCCGCGGTCGCCCCACGCGCCGAACACCGGCGCCGCCACCATGTAGACGAGGATAAAGGCCGTCAGCAGCGAGCCGAGTTGCGTATCCGAGAGCGACATGTCGCGCTTCAGATCCGTGGCGAGCGGAGCGACCACGTAACGATCGAGGTAGTTCAGCAGATTAATCGCCGTGAGCACCCCGAGTGCCCAATACGCGGCGCGGCGCGAGGGCGGCGCGGCGGTCTTGGTCGGTAACTGTCCCACTGCCTCTGGCACGGGCGGGACTCTACCTTGTCGGCTCAGGCGGGAGCGAGCTTCAGGTGTTCGAAATACTGGCGCACCGGCTCGCGATACCCCTCGCTGCTCGTGACGGTGGTACCGCCGGCCACGACCAGAATGAAATCCCCGCGCGGCGTGCGGCTGACTTCCTTCACATGGCGCATGTTGACGAGGCAGGAGCGGCTGATGCGCAGCATCGGCTGGTTCTGGAAGGATTTCTCCGCCTGTTGCAGGGTGCTGCGGGCGTGGAAGCTCTCCCGGCCGATGATGAGACGCACGTAATTGCGGTCCGCCTCGACCACCTCGACCTGCGACACATCGAGCATGTGCATGCGGCTGCCGGCCTCGGCCAGCACGCGCGGCTGCGCCTCCGCGCGCAGGCGGGCGCGATTCTCCAGCTGCTCAAGGAACGTGGCGAGGGCGCCGTGACGGTCAAAGCCGCTGGCGGCCTCGTGGCGGCGGCGCACGCGTGCCACCGTGGCCTTGAAGCGCGCATCATCAAAGGGCTTGAGCAGATAGTCGACCGCGCTGACTTCGAAGGCCTCGAGCGCATAGTGATCGTAGGCCGTGACGAAGACGATGAGCGGCAGGGTCAGGGGGTCGAGCGCGTGCGCAAGCTCCATGCCGGTCATCGAATCCATCTGGATATCCAGGAACAGCAGCTGCGGAGGCTGCTGACGGATGGCCTCGAGCGCGGCCCGCGCATCGCCGTACTCGCCCACCACGCGCAGATCCGCCTCCCGCTCGCAGCACTCGCGCACCGCGCGGCGTGCCGCCGGTTCATCATCGACGATGATGACGTTCATCATGAGCCGGCGCCGGTCTCCGGACGCGCACCGTCCGGGCCGTCGCGCAGCAGCGGCATCTGGATCTCGGCCACCCACAGTTCCTCGTCCACCGGTTGGGCCGTGAAGCGCGCGCGCTCGCCGAACTGCACCTCGAGGCGCTCGCGCACGTTGGCAAGCCCGATACCGGCGTGCCCGATCGCCTTGTCGCGGGCGATCGTGTTGATGACGCGCAGGATGAGCGTCTCCCCGAGCACCTTGACCTCGACACGGATGCTGACGGCGCCCTCGTGACCGGTGAGACCGTGCACCACGGCATTCTCCACCAGCGGTTGCAGGATCAGACTCGGCACCCAGGCGCGCGGCATGGCAGCGCGCTCGGGCACCGCCACCGTGAGGCGGTCGGCGAAGCGCTTCTGCTGCAGCTCAAGATAGAGCGTCACGAACTGCAGCTCGTCGGTCAGGCGCGAAAACTCCCGCTCGCCCGCGCTTAGCAGGCGGCGCAACAGGTCCCCGAGCTGCACCACCATGGTTTGTGCGGCCGGCGGATCCCAGATGATCTGCCCGCGGATGGTGTGCAGCAGGTTGAAGAGCGTGTGCGGAGAGAGCTGCATGCGCAGCGCCTGCAGGTGTGCGCTCGTGAGCGCGCGCTCCAGGGCGGCGGAGCGCAGTTGCGCATCCCGCAGGCGCTGGTAGAAGGCGAAGCCCATCACCAGCACCACGCCGAAGCAATAGGTCACGAGGAAATTGGTGGCACTCGCGATCCAGGTCGGGATCTCCGGGCCGGCGAGAAACTCCCTCCAGGTGGGCCAGCCGCTGCCCATCTCATGAGCCGGCAGCCCGTACCATTTGCTGGTGAGCACCTCCCCGAGCATCAGCAGCGGCGAGGCAGGCACTACGAATAACAGCGCAAATCCGATCTGAACGGGCAGCGTGCGCCACAGGGGTTGCCAGCCGGTGCGCAGCGAGCGCCACATGCACAGGATGAACAGCGGGTAGAGCATCAGGTGCTGCAGCAGACGCGCATCGGCGGGCGCGAACACGTGCTCGACCTTCATCGAGGAGAGGCTCGCCTGCATGTTGGTGGCGTACATGACGTTGGAAATCGCCACATACACCCAGAAGGCGCTGAGCACCCACAGGAACGGGCGAAACGCCGTCGCTGTCGGCTGTGCCGCGGCGGCGAGGCGCTCGCGCCCGGAGCCGGCGAGCGCGGCGAGCGTCGGTGCGATGCGTTCGAGCGGTGAGGCGCTCATCCTATCTTGACCCTTGCTGCGTGCGGTGGGCCCACAGACCCCCATGGGACGCTAGCGTACGCCCAAGCGCGCCGGCTGTGCGCGGCGCACGGGGGAATCCGGGACGAGCGCGTTAGCGGCGGGGACGAGTTCGCGGCCGGCGCGGTACCGCCCTTCACAAAGCATAAAACGCGGCGAAATGCAGCAGTAGTGCGCGCCCGGCAACACGGAAGCGTGCGCGGTACGAATCCGTCGTGCACGGGGATCAACACGTGCGCCGGGGACTTCGCGCGCGCCGCCGGCAGGCGTCTCATAACACACGTCGGCACGTATGAGCCGACGCGCAATCCGAGCACACTCAAGGAGACTTCCATGATCCTCGCCAAACGTTATAACTCAGGTACCCACGCGCTGCTGACCGCCCTCACCGCCTGCGTACTGGTCGCGGCCACCGCCGCCGCGCGCGCCGGCAGCTCCGAGGAGGCGAGCAGCGCCGCCCCCGCTGCGACGGCGGCGATCCGGGTCAATTACCGGGACCTCAATCTTGCCACCGACGCCGGCAGCCTCGCGCTTCTGCAGCGCATCACTGCCGCCGCGCACAAAGTGTGCGCG
>DATHLO010000246.1:0-2889 GCA_035488075.1 Steroidobacteraceae bacterium
CATCCACGGTGTAAAAACGGGTGTAGGCACGGTCGAACACGTTTTCCTCATCCGCCGCGATGCGCTGCGCATTCACCGGGTCGGTAAAGGCGGCCATCGCCGCTGCAAATGCAGCCTCATCCGGGTACCACAACTACGTGACCACGTCGAAGTCCGGCGTCGCCGCCCCCGCGGCCACGATGGCACCGGCTTCGATGAGGAAGTTGCGCCGGTAGTCACACACCTGTGGTGCGATCGAGAGGATCAGCGGCGCATGGCGGGTTTCGTAGTACCGGATGAAGGCCTCGCGCGACAACCCGGCCTTGCGCTTGAGGAACGCGATCGTCTTGATCATTGCCTTTGCCCCCTGCGGCTGGTCAGTGCACTTTGCGCAGCACGGCGTGGGCGTACCGCTCGAGCGCCCTTTTCTTGACCGCGAGCTGCGACATGTCATCGCCCGCCTCGAGCCAGGACTGAACGTCCCAGGGTGAGGGGAGCCAGGGTGCGATGACGACGAGGTCGTGCACCCCGAGTTCCTGCACCGCATCCACCGCGGCCTGGGTCACCGGCTCGGCGAGCGGCAGGCCCACCTCGAAACCGCTCGGCGGCAGCCCGGCGTCGCGGCGCATGATGTGGATGGCCGCGAGCGCCGTGTCGGTCTGCGCCACCGTCATCGGCAAAGGCAACCAGCCGTCATTGCGCGCGGCGCGCCGCATGGCCGGTGCCGCCGCGCCACCGCACCAGATGCGTACCGGCTCACGCGGCACCGGGCGCATGATGCCCTCGAAGCGAAAGAGCGGGCCGTCGTGTTTCACGCACTCCCCGGTGAGGAGCTGGCGCAGGATCGCCAGCGTTTCGTCCAGGCGCCGGCCGCGCAGCTCAAAATCCACCCCCGCCGCTTCGTATTCCTCCTTCAGCCAGCCGGCGGATACGCCGCAGATGATGCGGTCCTGCGTCAGCACGGCGGCAGTCGCCACGCTCTTGGCGACGGTGAGCGGGTCGCGCAGTGCCGCCAGATAAATATTGGAGGCGAAGTGCAGCCGTCGCGTGCTGGCGCCGAGGTGGGCAAACAGCACCCACGGATCCGGCCACGGGGTATCGGGCGGCACGAAGATCTTGCCGTCGGGGGAATACGGATAAGGGGTCTTGATGTCAGCCGGCCACAGCAGGTGATCCCCGACCATCAGGCCATAGAAGCCCAGTTCCTCCGCGAAGCGCGCCAGCTCCGGCAACTGCTCCGTTTCCCGTACTGCCACCAGCGACAACCAGAACTTCATGGCTTACCGTGCTCCCGGCGCGAAAAACGACAAGGCAAGATACGACGGATCGGCAAGATCGGTGCGCCCGGCGGGCGCACCGGCGGCGAACTCCTGATAAGCGGCCGGATCGACCGCATCGACGCGGCAGAAGTCCATCGCCAGCGAGCGGCGCAGGAATTTCCACACCCCGGCGCGACGCTCATAGTGATCAAGATAGCGGCCGCCGATCAGGATGTCGCGCGCCTGCGGCGCATGGGTGCGGTGGTAGGCAAGCGTGTACAGCTCCCCCTGCGCGTGCTCGCCGGCCACGCGGAACAGTGCGTTGCTGATGGAATGCACGGTGGCCGCGAAGTTCGCGAGCACCCCCGGGAGCCACGCCACGTACGCATCCGCGGAGCCGCAGAACATCGCCCCATGATCATCGATCGCGTCATCGTGATAGAGGCTGCGCAGCCAGGGGAAATCACGGCGGTCGCAGGCCCGGCAGTAGCTGAGCACCAGCTCGTGCAGCGCCTGCTTGTCGATGAGCTGCTGCAGCGGATCCCCCATGTGCTCCCCGCCCCCGCCGAAGAGGAAAAGCGGCCGCTAGCGTACCCGGTTTTGCCCGGTTACCGTCATCATGCATATGGGGTAACGGGCAAGCGCATCTCACGCATTTGGGCGATGCGCCGGCGGGAGGGTTCGCGCACGGTGCAGCGCCAAGCACCAGAAAGCCCGCGGAGGCGAGGATGATCGACGTCTACGGCATGAGCAGCCCGAACGTGGTGAAGATCACCATCATGCTGGAGGAGCTGGGACTCACCTACCGCCAGCATCACGTGAACGTCTTTGCCGGCGAGCAGTACCAGGCCGAATTCCTCAAGATCAGCCCGAACAACAAAGTGCCGGTGATCGTCGATGCGGATGGGCCGGAGGAGCGACCGCTGGCGGTGTTTGAAAGCGGCGCGATCCTCATTTATCTCGCCGAAAAGAGCGCTCAGCTCCTGCCCGCGCGCGGCGCCCGCCGCGCGAGCGTGCTCGAGTGGCTCATGCTGCAACTCACCGGCGTAGGCCCGATGTTCGGGCAGCTGGTGCACTTCACCCGCTATGCGCCCGCGGGCCATGAGTACAGTCTGCAGCGCTACACGAGCGAGGTGCGCCGCCTGCTCGGGGTGCTCGAGCAGCGCCTGTCGCAGAGTGCCTTTCTGGGCGCCGAGGAATACTCGGTCGCCGATGTGGCCACCTGGCCCTGGATCCGCACCGCGAGCACGATTTACCCCTGGCTGGTGCAGGCGGGCGCGGCCGGGGATGCGCTGCGCGAGTGGCCCGCCCTTAGCCGCTGGTTCCGCGGCATCGCCGCGCGGCCCGCGGTCGAGCGCGGCGTCGCGAGCGGCGAGCGCTTTCTTGAGCGTGACAAGGCGGCCTTCGGCAGCGCCGACCCGGATGCCTTCGACCGCTTCTTCAATCGTGGCAAATACGCGCGCTAACGGGACGGGCAGCGATGAAATTCTGGCAGATGCTCACCTGGATGGAGCCGGAGCAGATCCTGGAAGTCGCCCGCTTTGCCGAGGAAGTCGGCTTCGAGGGCGTGATGCTCGGCGATCACGGCGTCTTTCCACTCGAGGTCAAGGCCACTTACCCGTATTCGGCCGACGGCAAGCCGCCGATGGCG
>DATHLO010000247.1:0-4541 GCA_035488075.1 Steroidobacteraceae bacterium
GTTCACGCCGATCTGCGTGCGCTGTCACAGCGGCGGCGCGGCTCCCGAAGGCCTGCAACTGGACGCCGCCCACAGCTACGCGCTGCTCGTGGGCGTGCCGAGCACCGAAGTGCCGAGCATCCAGCGCGTCAATCCCGGCAACCCGGACAGCAGCTACATCGTGCTCAAGCTCGAGGACGCCCCCGGCATCGTCGGCGCGCAGATGCCCTTCGGCGGCCCGTACCTGCCGCAGTCGACCATCAACGTGATCCGCCAGTGGATCACCAACGGCGCCCCGCCCGGCAGCGGCGCCAGCGCGGCGGCGGCCTTCGCACTCGCGGCCACCTCGCCGCCGGATCAGGCGCACGTACAAGGTTCGCAGCCGCCGATCCTGGTGGCCTTCAACCACGAGGTTGATTTCTCGCTCCTCAACGAAACAACGGTGGTTCTCGAGCGGCTGAGTTCCGCGGAGCCGGCGGCGTTGCCTGCGCGCCTGGCGCTCGCCCCCGGCAACCCCGCGGCGGTGCTGCTGATGCCGGCCGCTCCCCTGGCGCCGGGCAGCTACCGGGTGCGTGTGCGCGGCACGGGCGCCGCGGCGCTCGCGGACGTGGGCGGGCAAGTGCTCGCCGGCGATGCCGCGTTCGAATTCACCGTGGATGACTCGCCATGAGCCGACGCGCCTACCTGACCCTCCTGAGCCTGGCGGCGGCGCTGCTCGGCGCGACCGCAGCGCAGGCGGAACCGTACCTGGCAGTCGCCAACGGCTACAAATGCGGCCAGTGTCACGTGAACCCCACCGGGGGCGGGGAGCGTACGGTCTTCGGAGAGATCTTCTCCCAGACCGTCCTGCCCGCCCGGCACCTGGATACCGGCAGCGACCCGTGGACCGGGCAGCTCAACCGCTACATCGCGATCGGCGGGGATCTGCGCTACGACTTCACCGTGCAGCAGGTGCCCAATACGCTGACCACCAATCAGTTCGATCTGCAGCAGGCGCGCGTGTATCTTTCGGCGGCCGTGATTCCCGATCGGCTGCTGGTATACGTCGATGAGCAGGTCGCACCGGGGGGCGCCTTGAACCGCGAGGCCTGGGGCATGTTCTGGTGGGACGATCACACCTGGTACGTGAAGGCCGGCCAGATGTACCTGCCCTTCGGACTGCGGCTGCAGGATCAGACCGCGTTCGTCCAGCAGATCACCAACATCAACATGACCACCCCCGACCAGGGGCTCGAGGTGGGCTGGGAGAAAGGCCCCTGGGATGCGCAGCTCGCTGTGAGCAACGGCACCGCCGGGGGCGGCACGACCAGCAACGGTAAGCAGGAGAGTGCGCAGCTGCAGTACGTGCTGTCGCGCTGGCGCTTCGGGGCGGCCGCCAACTTCAACGGCTCTTCCGCGGCCGGCAGCCGTGACGCCTACGGACTGTTCGGTGGACTCAAGACCGGCCCGATCGCCTGGCTTGCGCAGGTGGACACCGTCGACGATCACAGCCTGCCTCCGGGTCCTGGGGGCGGTGCGAGAAAACTCGCGGGGCTCATCGAGGGCGACTATGCCCCGGCGCGCGGCCACAACATCAAGGTGACGTACGAGTACTTGGATCCGGACCGCGACGTGTCGAACGATCAGCAGACGCGCTGGAGCTTCGTATACGAGTTCACGCCCGTGCAGTTCCTGCAGCTGCGCGCCGGTGCGCGCCTGGGGGACGGCATCCCGCAGCTGCCGATGGAGCACATGAAGCTGTACTTCCTCGAGCTACATGGATTCTTCTGACTTGCGCCGCAGCTCCCGCGGCAGCGCGAAGAACACGCTCTCCTCGCGCCCGGCCACTTCCGCGGGCGCCTGCGCGCCCCAGGCCGCAAGCTGCGCCACCACCTGCTGCACCATGAGCTCCGGGGCGGAGGCGCCGGCGGTCACCCCGACCGCGCGTTTGCCGGTGAACCACTCCGGGCGCAGGTCCTGGGGACCGTCGATGAGGTAGCCGGGAATGCCGGCGCGCTCGGCGAGCTCGCGCAGGCGGTTGGAGTTAGAGCTGGTGCGCGAACCCACCACCAGGAGCACATCGCACTGCTCGAGCAGCTTCTTCACCGCATCCTGGCGGTTCTGCGTGGCGTAGCAGATGTCCTCGCGGCGTGGCGTGGCGAGCTTGGGAAAGCGTGCACGCAGCGCGGCGACGATCTGCGCGGTGTCATCCACTGACAGCGTGGTTTGGGTGACGAAGGCGAGGCGCTCCGGATCGCGCACCGTCAGGCGGTTGACGTCGGCGACGTTCTGCACCAGATGAATGCGGCCGCCGCCGGCGGGGTCGAACCGTCCCATGGTGCCCTCGATCTCCGGGTGTCCGGCGTGACCGATGAGCAGCACGTCGCGTCCCTCGCGTGCATAACGCTGCACCTCCATGTGCACCTTGGTCACGAGCGGACAGGTGGCGTTGAAAACGGTGAGCTGGCGGTCGCGCGCCTCCTCCTCCACCGCCCGCGAGACCCCGTGCGCGGAGAAGATCACGGTGCTGCCGCCGGGGACCTCGGCGAGCTCCTCCACGAACACCGCGCCCAAGGCGCGCAGGCGCTCCACCACGTGACGGTTGTGCACCACCTCGTGGCGCACATAGATCGGCGCCCCGAAGAACTCCAGCGCCCGCTCGACGATATCGATGGCGCGGTCGACGCCGGCGCAGAAGCCGCGCGGATTGGCGAGTAGTACTTGCATCAGGCACGCCCCTTGAGGCCGGCGCGACTCTCGCGCCAGGCATCGAGCAGCAGCAGCGCGGCGCCGACGGTGATCGCGGAATCCGCCACGTTGAAGGCGGGGAAATAGTGGTGCTGCCAGTGCACGTGGATGAAGTCGACCACGCGCCCGTGCAGCAGCCGGTCGAGCATGTTGCCGAGCGCCCCGCCGGCGATCAGTGACAGGCCGCACGCGAGCAGCCCCTGGGTGTGCGCCTGCAGACGCCGCAGCCAGCCAAGGAGCACCGCGCTCACCGCGAGCGCCAGCAGCACGAACAGCCAGCGCTGCCAGCCGGAAGCTTCGGCGAGGAAACTGAAGGCGGCGCCGGTGTTGTAGGTGAGGATGATGTCGAGCACCGGCACCACGTGCACGCGCTCAAAGAGCGCGAAGTGGTGCACGATCCACGCCTTCACGAGCTGATCGACGCCGATGACGGCGAAGGTCAGCGGCAGGTAGCGCCAGCCGCTGTGCGAGAGCGCCGGCAGGGCCGCCGGTGCGCGCACGCTGGCGGCGAGGGGTGCATGGTCATTCATACGAACTCTCGCAGCTCACCGGGGCCCTCAAGGTTACTGACGCAGCGCAGGCACAGCTGCGGATGGCGGCTGTCGGCACCGACGTCCGGACGACGATGCCAGCAGCGCACGCACTTTGCATCGGTGCTGGGTGCGACGCTCACCCACACACCCTGCGAGCCGGTGTTCACCGCCGCCACCGCCCCCGCCGGGGGCTGCGGCGTCGCGTGCACGCGGGCCTCCGAGGTAATGAGGAGGAAGCGCAGTTCCGCACCGAGCGCAGCATAGCGCGGGTACTCGGCCGGCGTGCAGTACACGTCCACCTGCGCATCCAGCGGCGCGCCGATGGCACCGCCGTCGCGCAGCTTCTCCAGCTCCCGCGTCACGTCCGTGCGCAGCGCGATGAGCGCGTCCCAGTCGATCGTTGCCGCGGGCACGGCGGGCAGCGTGTGCCAGGTGGCGTGGAAGATCGACTCGGCGCGCTCGCCCGGCAGGTAGCCCCACACCTCCTCTGCGGTGAAGGACAGGATGGGCGCGAGCCAACGCACCATGCTCTCGGCGAGGTGAAACATGACGGTCTGCGCCGAGCGCCGTGCGCGCCCGGCCGCGGGCGTCGTGTACATGCGATCCTTGATGACGTCGAGGTAGAAGCCCCCCAGCTCGACGCTGCAGAAGTTATGCACCTTCTGGTAGATGAGGTGGAAGGCGTAGCGACGGTACGCCTCGGTGATCTCCGCCTGCAGCGTGTGCGTGCGCGCGAGCACCCAGCGATCGAGCGCCAGCAGCTCCTGCGGCGGCAGCGCATCGCGGCCGGGGTCAAAGCCGTGCAGGTTGCCGAGCAGGAAGCGCAGCGTGTTGCGCATGCGGCGATAGGAGTCGGCCATGCGCTTGAGGATCTCGTCCGAGACTGCGATCTCGTTCGCGTAGTCGGTCGCCGAGACCCACAGCCGCAGCACATCCGCCCCCAGATTGTTCACCACCTTCTGCGGAGCGATGACGTTGCCCAAGGACTTGGACATCTTGCGGCCCTTCTCATCGACGGTGAAACCGTGCGTGAGCACGCCCTTGTAGGGGGCGCGCTCGTACAGCGCCTCCGACATGAGAAGCGAGGAGTGAAACCAGCCGCGGTGCTGATCGGAACCCTCCAGGTACAGTTCCACGGGCGCGGCGATCTCCGGGCGCTCCGCGCCAACGCACTCGAACGAGAGCCCCGAGTCGGCCCACACGTCCATGACGTCCGTAACCTTCTCGTAGTGCTCGGCGTCCTCGCCGAGGAGCTCGCGCGGCTCGAGTGCAAACCAGGCGTCGATCCCGCCCTCGGCCACA
>DATHLO010000248.1:0-3981 GCA_035488075.1 Steroidobacteraceae bacterium
GCATGAGTTCGAGTTCACCGAGCTGCCCTTTGGCGGGGCGGCGATCGATGCGTGCGGGGATCCGCTACCGGCGCACACCCTCAGCGCCTGCCGCGCCGCCGATGCGGTGCTGCTTGGCGCTATCGGCGGGCCGCGCTGGTCGGCCCCGGAGGCCGCGGTGCGCCCCGAGCAGGGCCTGCTGCAGCTGCGCGCCGCGCTCGGGGCGTTCGCCAACCTGCGTCCGGTACGCGTGCACCCGGCGCTCCTTGAGGCCTCGACGCTTAAACCCGAGGTGATCGAGGGAGTCGATCTGATATTCGTGCGCGAACTCACCGGCGGCATCTACTTTGGCGAGAAACGGCGCGATGCGGTGAGCGCTGCCGACGTGTGCACCTACACCGCCCCCGAGATCGAGCGCATCGTGCGGGTGGCCGCGCAGCTGGCGCGCACGCGCCGCGCGCGTCTGACCTCGATCGACAAGTCCAACGTGCTCGAGACCTCGCGCCTGTGGCGCCAGGTGACCACGCGTGTCGTGGCGCAGGAGTTCCCCGACGTCGCGCTCGAGCACCTGCTGGTGGATGCGGCGGCGATGCATCTCATCCGCCGTCCGCGCGATTTTGACGTGCTGGTAACCGAGAACATGTTCGGCGACATACTCACCGATGAGGCCGCGATGCTCCCCGGATCGCTCGGCCTCTTGCCGTCGGCCTCTTTGGGCGAGGGCAGGAAGGGCATCTATGAACCGATCCATGGATCGGCCCCGGATATCGCCGGCCGCGGCATCGCCAACCCCTGCGGCATGATCCTCAGCTGCGCGCTGCTGCTGCGCCATTCCCTCGGACTGAGCACGGAAGCCGCCGCGCTCGAGGAAGCCCTCTACGCTGCGCTCGCGCAGGGCGCGCGCACGGCGGACCTCGTCCCGGCCGGGGGGCGCGCCTGCAGCACTGCCGAGGCCGGCGCGGCCGTGCTCAGCAACCTGCGGCGGCGCGAGTAAGCGACGGCTGCGGGATCACCCGCGCGACGCGCTCCAGGCCGCGTGCCAGATCTGCGCGCAGATCCTCGAGCCCCTCGATACCCACCGACAGGCGGATCAGTCCGTCGGTGAGTCCGGCGCGCGCGCGCGCCGCAGGATCCATGGCGGCGTGCGTCATGCTCGCCGGGTGCGCCACCAGGCTCTCCACCCCGCCTAAGGACTCGGCGAGTGAGAAACACTCCAGTCCGGCGACGAACTCGCGCACGGCTTCGTGGCCGCCTTCGAGTTCCAGCGTGACGAGGGCGCCGAAGCCCTTCTGCTGGCGCTTCGCCAACTCGTGCTGCGGATGCCGGGGGAGACCCGGGTACCACACCTGCCGCACCTCCTCACGCTCGCTCAGCCATTCGGCGAGCGCCTGGGCGTTGCGGCCGTGATGCTCAAGACGCGCGTACAGCGTGCGCAGGCCGCGCAGGGTCATGAAACTGTCAAACGGGGCGCCGGTAAGACCCAGGCAGTTAGCCCACCACGTCAGTTCTGCCGCGAGCGCCGCGTCGCGCGCGATGACCGCACCGCCCACGACATCGCTGTGGCCGTTGATGTATTTCGTGGTCGAGTGCACCACCAGGTCCGCCCCGAGGGTGAGCGGCTGCTGCCAGGCGGGCGAGAGGAAGGTGTTGTCGACCACCGTGAGCGCGCCGCTTGCGCGTCCGAGGGCTACGCAGGCGGCGATGTCGGTGATGCGCAGCAGCGGGTTACTCGGGGTCTCGATCCACAGCATCGCTGCAGGCTTGCCGAGCGCGGCCTTCAGGGCCGCAGCGTTGCCGAAATCCACGAACTCCACCTGCCGCTCGCCGCGGCGGTGCCAGGCCTCAAAGAGCCGGTACGTGCCGCCGTAGCAGTCGTGCGGCACGATGATGCGGGCGCCCGCCGGCACCAGATAGCCGGTCACGGTGATGGCGGCCATGCCGCTCGCGGTGATGACGGCGCCTGCGCCCTGCTCGAGCTCCGCGAGCGCCTGCCCGAGCAGGTCGCGCGTCGGGTTGCCCGAGCGGGTGTAGTCATAGGTGCGCTTCTCGCCGAAGCCGCGAAAGGCGAACGTGGAGGTCAGATGCAGCGGCGGCACGACGCAGCCGCTGGCATCGTCGCACTCGATCCCGGCGCGCACGGCGCGGGTGACATCCGCAGCACTGCTGTTGGCGGCACTCTTGGGCGTGATCAGTCCCGGGGTTTTGCTCATGGGACGCTCCGCGCGCACGCGTACGCCGGGCAGGTCACCGTAGTCGAATCGCTGGGGGCACTCATCGCAATCTCCGCTTAAGCCAAGTCCGTTCTCATCGGCTTCCTGCGGAGCGTGTCTGCGCGGGGATCCCCGGCAGACTTGTCGCGTCCATTCCCCTGAGATGTCCTTTACGGACGCCCCGAGGGCCACGCTGACCGCTCATCTGTCGATGCCTCAAGGACATCGCAGGAGTTGGCACCTTTCCAGAGTGGTTAAGTCTGGCGGTTGCCCCGGCGTCTAAGGGCCTTATCCCTCAGCCGGTCTCGATGAGTAACGGGCAGTTTATGAGGCCGCCGCGGGGCATGCAAGTTCGGACTAACGACCCGAAGGGGCGGCGCCTCCGCGGCACAGCGGCCCCGGCCGCTTTCAGAGATCCCGGACCGGGAACGGGAAGATCGCGCTCAGCGCGACGCCACGCCCTGCGCGTGCTGTTCGGCCTCGGCAGCGTCCCCGTTTCGCCCCAGGGCCCGCAGGGCGTCGGCGATCAGGTGCCACGCGGAACTCTGCGCGGCCGCATCCCCGGTGGCGAGCGCGAGTGCTTTGCGCCCCATAGCGTCCGCCTGGGCGGGGTTGTTTTCGCCGAGGCGCGCCCGCCCGAGCTCGATCCACAGAAGCGGGTTCTGCGGCTCGATTCTCAGAGCCCGCTCGAGCGTCGCCGCCGCCTGGCCAAAGTCCCCGCCCGCCGCCTGCGTGTGCGCCTGTGCGACGAGCGCGCTCGAGGCGGCACTCAGCCGGAACTGCTTCGGGGGCGGCGTATACGGTCGCTCCGGCGGCGCCGCAGTGGCTCCGGGGGATTGCGGCGCCGGTGTGCCGGGGGCTGGCTGAGCGCTGCCGGCCGGCGTCTGTGTCGCACCCGGTGCGGGGGAAAACGGCGGCGGCCTCGTGAGGGTGCAGGCGCTGAGACTGAAGAGTGCACCGAGCAGCAGGATCGGCGGGCGTTTGCGCATGGCGCTCATGATATCGCCCCCCTAGTGAACCAGGCCCTGCAGCCAGTGCTCGGCACGATCCTTGAGCCGTGCGATCGGGTTGGGGTTCGTCCCCTGGGTGGAGGCCTGCGGAAAACCACAGCCGGGCTTTGCCGGCAACTCGGTGCCGGCGGGCACGGCCACGGCGACGAGGTCATCCGAGCAGCCCGGCAGCGCGCGCAGTCCGGTGTCGAAGTCGATATGTACCTCGATGAGCGACTCGGGCATCGCGCTGTCCCAGGAGCGCGGGCCGAGCCCTGCCATGACGCGCGCCCACACCGGCAAGGCACCCGCTGAGCCGGTGAAGCCGGTCGGTTCGTTGTCGTCGTAGCCGACCCACACCACCACCAGATCGTTGCCCGAGAACCCGGCGAACCAGCTGTCGCGATAGTCCGAGGAGGTCCCGGACTTTCCGGCCACGGTCAGATCCGGCGGCAGCAGTGCGCGCGCCGGGCGGCCGGTGCCGCGCTCCATGACGGACACCAGCATGCGATCGAGCTGGTAGACGGTCTCCGGGGAGGCCACCTGCGTCACCTCGAGCGGAAAGGCCTTGAGCG
Source organism: Steroidobacteraceae bacterium (assembly GCA_035488075.1). Lineage (GTDB taxonomy): Bacteria > Pseudomonadota > Gammaproteobacteria > Steroidobacterales > Steroidobacteraceae > 13-2-20CM-66-19. The sequence goes on from DATHLO010000248.1 coordinate 3,754, forward strand.
CTTTGCCGTCGCTGCCAATCACGGCACGCACCGCACGCAGCGGATTACGGAAGCCGCCGTTGGCGAGCCCGTTGAACAGCTGCGCGGCCTCGAGGGGCGTCACCTCCACGGCTCCCAGGAGCATCGCCGGCACCTCGACGGGTGGCTGCGGCAAACCGAAGCGCTCAAGTGTCTGCGCGATCTTCGGCAGCCCCAGATCGAGTCCGACGCCGACGGTTGCAAGATTCA
>DATHLO010000249.1:0-7515 GCA_035488075.1 Steroidobacteraceae bacterium
GGCAGCGAACAGGCCACTCCCGCAGAACCCTTCGAGCGGGCGCGGCTGCAGGCTGACGTCGCCAAGCAGCGCGTGCGCATTGCGAAAGAGGAACTGAAGCGCGCACGCAAGCGCCTGAAGGAGGCCAAGCGCGAATCCAAACGTGCGCGCAAGCAGTCCACGGCCGCCCGTAAGGCCTTCAAGCGCGCGCGCCGCAACCGCAAGGGCGCAGCCGGGGCGAAGGAGAAACCCGTCGCGAAGCGCGTCGCCAAAGCGCGGCGGCAAAAGCCCGCCAAGATGGCGAAGCACGCGGCGGCCAAGGCGACTCGCGCACGCCACACGACCCGTGTGCGCGCCGCAATCGCCACCGCACGAACGCGCCTCAAGCGTCGCGTGAGCCGCCCGACACCCAGGTCCACCCCGGCCCGGCCTTCACGGGCCCGGGCCGCAGCGGCGGCACCCACTGCCACCGCACGCCGCGTTCGGCACACGGCGCGCAAGCGCGCAGCGCCGATCCGAAGCGTGCCAGCGGCCACGATGAGCCCCGCGGCGGCGCCGGAGCCTGCGCCTGCGAACGGCACGCCTACGCCGCCCACAGAACAGGCCGCCTGAGCTTCAAGGAAGGCCCGAAGCGATGTCACAGTCTTTGCCACCGCACGACGCCGCGGGCGCCGGTGCGACCCTGCCGTCCAGTTCACGGATGCTCGCGAGCTACCTCACCGATATCGAGCAACTGCTCGATGAGCAGCGCTGGGATGCAGCACTGAACGAGGCGTGCGATCTGCCCCGCATCGCGGTCGCGCTGAGCGACCCGCAGCTGCGCTGCTCCGGCGAGGAGGTCGGCCAGTGGTGCGAGCAGTGGATACGCCCGCAATCCGATCAGGCTGACTCGCAGGCTGAAGCGGAGCGCACGGGCCTGCGCATCCGCGAACGCGCCTCCGGTGTGGGCGGCCCGGAATTCGTGCCCACGCGGGCGCTGCGCCGGCTGCAATTGCGTCGCCACGTGCGCACGCCCCCGCGCGGCTACCCGCCCGCGCCCGAAGAAAACCTCGACCCGCACGAGGCGGAGTCGATCGAGACCGGACGTGCGCTCGTGGGCGCCGCGCGACGCTGGTACGCGCGCAGCGGCTGCCACGATCCGACCGTGCAAACCAACCTCGCCCGTCTGGCCGTCCTGCGCTGATCGTTCTTTTTTCCCTCGCAGCGCCGCCTCTTTGCGGCCGCTCGCGACGGCCTGCCTTCGTGCCCGCCGCCCTCATGTTCTGAATGCACGTTCAACTCGCGTTCCCGGCTCTGCACGCTGTGGGACCATCGCACTGCATTGTTATTATTCGCTTTATACATCCATTCAATTCCTTCTTGCGTCTATAGAAGTGTTAATGGAATATACCTACAAAGGGGTGAGGACAAGAATTGAGTGCGCGTTCAATGCCACACGCAGCAATGACGGCACGAATGGCTGCAGCGGAACGCAGTGCGCGACCGCCGCTGCGCGTCGGCGTCATCCTCGCCCACCACTTCACCCTCTCCGCCTTCGCAGTCTTCATCGATCACCTTCGACTCGCCGCCGACGAAGGTGACCGCAGCCGACCGCTGCACGTGCAGTGGTCGATCATGTCGAGTCGCTCGGAGCCCGTCCCGGCCAGCTGCGGGGTGCTGATCCAGCCCACCAGCGCGCTGCTCTCGCCCGAACTCCTGGACTACGTCGTGGTCATCGGCGGCATCCTGCATGCCGGTCCCCAGATCGATGAGGCCACCACGCGCTACCTGCGCGAAGTCGGCGCGACGCAGATGCCGCTCATCGGCATTTGCACGGGCAGCTTCATTCTGTGCCGTACCGGGCTCATGAAGGGGCGGCGCTCGTGCGTGAGCTGGTACCACTATCAGGACTTCCTCGAGGCCTTCCCGAACCAGGATGTGATCGCCGATCGGCTCTTTCTCGCCGACGGGCCGCGCATCACATGCGCAGGCGGCGCCGGGGCTGCGGCGCTGGCAACCTATCTCATCGAACAGCATCTCGGCCGCGCGGTGGCGCAGAAGGCGAGTCAGGTGCTGCTGTTCGACCGGCCGCGCTCGGGCAGTGACGTGCAGCCGCACCCGCCCCTGTCCGAGACGGTGACCGAGCCGCGCGTGCGTCGCGCCCTGCTGCTCATGGAACAAAATCTCGCCCGCCCCATCGCCGTAGCCGCCGTGGCCGCGGAGCTGGGGCTGTCGGCGCGCCAGCTCGAGCGCCTGTGCCGCCAGCATGTCGGCATGGGACCCGCCTCGCTCTATCGGCAGCTACGCATGCGCTACGCCAACTGGCTCATCGAGAACACCGACCGCTCGGTCACCGATATCGCCAACGAGGCCGGCTTTGCCGACTGCGCGCACTTCTCGCGCCAGTTCAAAGACGCCTACGGCCTCTCGCCCTCGACGCGGCGTCTGCAGCCGCAGCGCGTCGTCAATGGGGATGCGGCGCGGGCGCGGGTTTTCGAGTGACACCGCGATCGTTGCGTCGCCGCAACGTTATCCGCTCTATCCCGGATAAATTACTATCCGCCGAAGAGGCGTATACGTAACAAGCGGCTGACGTGTACATTCAATCGCGCGCGGGGGACGTCCGATTTAATCGTCCTCAGCGCAAGCTCGAGCAGGGAGTCGGCAATGCGCAAGGCGCACTTATTCATTCGTGGGGGCACGGGGTGATTGCTTGCGGCAAATGCGTCCCGGTGACGCCAACGCAGTCGTGGTGCACATCAAGTTCTAAAGGGATCCAGCAATGAACTCGAAGATCTCCTATGCGGTCGCAGTGATCCTGGCAGGCGCCTCTTACGGAGCGGCCGCTGCGGCACCGCCGGCCGAAAGCAGCGACGCCAGCGCCGGCACAGGTTCCTCAGGACTCGAAGAGATCACCGTAACGGCCACCCGCCGTACGGAGAACATGCAGGACGTGCCGATCGCGATGCAGGCCTTCACCGGGCAGGCGCTGCAGCAGCTGAACATTTCAACCTTCGACGACTACATCAAGTACCTGCCTAACGTCACGACGGCGAACAACGGACCGGGCCAGAACGAGATCTTCATGCGCGGCCTGAGCGCCGGCTCGCAGCCAAGCCAGGGCAGCGCTTCGACGGGCCTGTGGCCGAATGTCGCCATCTATCTGGATAACCAATCCGGGCAGCTGCCGAATCGCAACCTCGACATCTATGCCGCCGACCTGAATCGCATCGAGGTTCTCGAGGGTCCGCAGGGCACGCTGTTCGGTGCCGGCGCCGAGGCGGGCGTCATCCGCTACATCACCAACGAGCCGAAGCTCGACGTCACCGAGGCGAACGTCAAGGCGGGCTACGGCACGACCGCGCACGGCGATCAGAACTCGGATGTGACGGCGGTGTTAAACGTCCCGCTGATCGAGAACACCATGGCGGTGCGTGGCGTCATCTACAACGACAGCCGCGGCGGCTACATCGACAACGTGCCGGGGACCTTCACACGCAGCAACACCGATATCGGCATCGGCTCTGCGTACTATGCGACCGGCTGTAGCGTCGGTGCGCCCACGAACGGTGTGTGTCCCACGGGCAGTTCGGCTACCGCCTTTGGCGTGCCACCCGGGAGCAAGGCGATCAACAACGCCGGCTTCACCGGCACCGACATCAATCCCGTGACCTATCAGGGCATACGGGTCGAGGCACTGTATAAGTTCAACGACGACTGGAACGCGCTCATCACGCAGTCCTACCAGGACATGAACTCGCAGGGCGTGTTCTATCAGCAGCCCAACGCCTCTGATGGCGCACCACTGCAGCCGCTCCAAGTCACGCTGTTCAATCCGTCCTACGACAAGGATCAGTTCGAGAGCACCGCGTGGACGCTGAACGGCAAGATCGGCGATCTGAAAGCCGTCTACACCGGTGGCTACCTGGTGCGCAACGTCGAGCAGGTCGGCGACTACACGAACTACTCGCGCGGCGTCTATGCGGATTACTACCAGTGCTACGGTCCGGGACCGTATACGCCGAACCTTCCCTCCAAATGCTTCTCGCCGAGCGCTTACTGGCGCTCTTCGGAGCGCAACGCGCACCAACAACACGAAATCCGCCTGAGCACGCCGGATGACTGGCGGCTACGGGGCATCCTCGGCACCTTCTGGGAAAAGAACGTGTTGTACGACCAGACCGGCTGGCACTACAAGACCGTTCCCACCTGTACCGCGGCGCTCACGACGGGCTGCTTCACCAACGTCGGCACCTTCCCCGGATCATCGGTGCAGAACCCCGGTATTCAAAGCGATGACACCTCCTTCTACCAGGACACGGTGCGCGAGACCAAGCAGCTGGCGTTCTTCGCGTCCGCTGACTTTGACCTCATTCCGAAGGTGCTGACGGTCACGGCCGGCACGCGCTATTTCCGTTTCAACAACTATTCAGCCGGCAGCGTGCTTTCCAGTTTCGGCTGCTTCGAAGGCGGCGTGCAGCCGACCGGATGCCACAACCCGCTTTACTCTTACAACCTCAACACCGCGCAAAACGGCACCGAATGGAACGATACGGAGTCCGGATTCAAGAGTCGCGGCAACATCACCTGGCATATCACCCCGGACGCCATGGTGTACTACACGTTCTCGCAGGGCTTCAGGCCGGGCGGCTTCAACCAGAACGGCGGCTCGGCGCATGCCTTCACCCCCGGGACCCTGGTGCCGCAGTACTTCATCCCCGCCTCGTACTCATCAGACAAGTTGCAGAACAACGAGATCGGCTGGAAGACGGAATTCTTCGACCATCGACTGCAGTGGAACGGCGCCGTCTACCGCGAGAACTGGAACGACGTGCAGGTCGCTTTCTTTGACCCCGGTGTGGTCGGCAACATCTTCTTCAACACCAATGGCCAGGACTTCCTCGTCAAGGGCCTGGAGACATCGCTCGTCGCCCGGATCACGAACGGACTGACCGTGCAGGGCGCAGGCGCCTGGAACAACAGTGAGCAGACCAACTCGCCGATCCTGCTGAACAACAATCCGGCCAGCCCCGGCTACGGCAAGCCGATCACGCAAGCCTGCAACTCATTCGGCACCAACTGCGTGCAGGTCGTCAACCCATTCGGGCCGATTAACTCCCCGAGCGCGAATGCGCCGCCGCTGCAGTTCAGTCTGCGCGCTCGCTACGAGTGGAGCGTCGACGGTTACCGTCCGTTCGTGCAGGCCGGCGCGACCCACCAGGGTCATTCCTTTACCCAGGCGGGTGCGAACCCGACCATTGGACCCGGCGCCATCAGCACCGGACGCCTGCGGTTTGAGAATCCCGCCTACTCCACCTACACCGCCTCGACGGGCATCTCGAAGGACAACTGGTGGGTGAGTCTGAACTGCGAGAACTGCAACAATAACAACGCGAGTACCTTCATCAGCACCGATCAGTTCATCGTTGCGCAGACGCCGCTGCGGCCGCGGGTGATCAGCGGTTCCTTCGGCTACAGTTTCTGAGCACTGCAGTGCGCTCGCGATGAGCGCACTGCACCCGCCGGGGCGTGCGGAAGCGCGCGCCGGTTACCGAGCGCGGCCAAGACGGATGCTTCAGCGCTGGCTCGTTTGCCAGGCGCTCGCCGTGTAGAACGGCGCGCTCGCGCGCGGCAGCGGGGCCACGTCGCGGATATGATCTGCCGCCTTCTCCGCCAGCATGATGGTGGGTGCATTCAGGTTGCCGCTCGTGATGGCCGGCATGATGGAGGAATCCACCACGCGCAGGCCCTCAAGGCCGAGCACGCGCGTGTGCGCGTCCACCACCGCCAGCGGATCCGTGGGACTGCCCATCTTGCAGGTGCACGAGGGATGGTAGGCGCTCTCCGCCTTGGCACGGATAAATTCGTCGATCTGCGCGTCGGTCGTAACGTCCGCGCCCGGCTGGATCTCCCGCCCCCGGTAGCGCTCGAAGGCGGCCTGGGCGAAGATCTCGCGCGTCAGACGCACGCAGGCGCGCATCTCCACCCAGTCCTCCTCGCAGGACATGTAGTTGAATGAGATCCGCGGCTTGTCGAGCGGCTCCGCGGAGCGCAGGCGCACGCTGCCGCTGCTGCGCGAGCGCATGGGACCCACGTGGGCTTGAAAACCGTGCTCGCGCGCGAGCGATGTGCCGTCGTAGCTCACCGCGAGCGGCAGAAAATGGAACTGGATGTCCGGGTACGGCACGCCGGCGCGACTGCGAATGAAGCCCCCGGTCTCGAAGTGATTGCTGGCCCCGAGTCCCCCGCGCGTGAGCAGCCAGCGTGCGCCGATCAGGGCGCGCCGCACGAATGACGTGTGCGAATAAAGGGTGATCGGCTCGCGCGAAGCGAGCTGGAAATAGAATTCCAGATGATCCTGCAGATTCTCTCCGACCCCGGGCAGGTCGTGCACGATCGGGATACCGAAGTCGCTGAGTTCCTCGTAAGCTCCGACGCCCGAGACCTTCAGCAGCTGGGGCGAATTGATGGGGCCGGCGCACAAGATGACCTCGCGCCGCGCGTGCACCTCGTAACGCAGGTCCCCGTGCCGGTAGCGCACCCCGATCGCCCGCCGCCCCTCAAACAGGATGCGCGTCGCGAGTGCGTGCGTGCGCACGCTCAGGTTCGCCCGGCGCAGCGCCGGGCGCAGATACGCATTAGCGGCGCTGCAGCGCCGGCCACCGCTCACCGTCATGTCCATGCGCCCGAAGCCTTCCTGCTGAAAGCCGTTCATGTCCTCGGTCAGCGCGTAGCCTGCCTGGCGGCCGGCCTCGAGCCACGCGCTATGCAGCGGATTGGTGAGGAGGCCGCGCCGCGTGGCGAGTTTCCCGTGCGCGCCCCGATACTCATCGCCGCCCTCGGCCCGTGCTTCGGCGCGCTTGAAATACGGCAGTACGTCCGCATAGCCCCAGCCGGCGGCGCCGCGCGCCTCCCAGCCTTCAAAGTCAAGCGCGTTGCCGCGCACGTACACCAGTCCGTTGATCGAGGAGGAACCGCCGAGCACCTTGCCGCGCGGGGTGTGCAGGCGGCGATTGTTCAGGTGCGGCTCAGGCTCGCTGTAGTAGCGCCAGTCGTAGCGCTCCATGTTCATGGGGATCGAGAGCGCGCTGGGCATCTGGATCCACAGCGATCGATCCGAGCCGCCGTACTCGAGCAACAGCACGCGGCTCTTGCCGTCCTCGGTCAAGCGGTCGGCGAGTACGCAGCCCGCGGAACCTGCCCCGACGATGACATAGTCGAACGACTCTTCGCTCACTGGCCGGCTTTCAAGGGCACGCGCTAGTACGGCGCCTCGATGTCGCCCAGCGCCACGTACACGCTCTTCAGCTGCGTGTAATGCTCGATCGCAGCGCGACCGTTTTCGCGCCCGAGACCCGACATCTTCACCCCCCCGAACGGCAGTTCCACGGGCGTAACGTTGTAGTGGTTGATCCAGCAGGTGCCGGCCTCGAGCTGCGCGATCACCCGATGGGCACGACTCAGGTCGTTGGTGAACACCGCGGCCGCAAGACCGAACTCGGTGGCGTTGGCGCGCGCCACCACCTCGTCCTCATCCTCGAACTCCAGCACCGACAT
>DATHLO010000250.1:0-11690 GCA_035488075.1 Steroidobacteraceae bacterium
GGTTGGCGGAGATCGTGAGCACCGCGCCGGTATACGTGCCGGCCGGGACGCTGACGTTGCCGAGAATCTCTCCGAGCTGATCGAGCTGTTCGAGGTTCACGCAGGGTACGGGCGTCGGTGCGGTCCAGACGGTCACGTTGGCGCCGCCACCCTGAGGGACAAGCGCGATGCTGAGCACTTTGACGCCGATCGTGGCCCAGTCATCCGAGGACGCATCACTGAGTGCGAGCGGTGTGGCGACTTGCGAGACGCCCTGGGACGAGTTCACGGTGCTCGAGCCCCCGCCCCCGCCGCCCCCACACGCGGTGAGCGTGACCGCGAGACCCGTGACGAGCGCGGTGTAAACCGCGCCTTGCAACATATTCCGGCGCATGTCCAATTCCCTCTGTTAGATCACAGGCCGAATCGTTCGGCTGGTGAGCATTAGCGAGTGAGCGAGGGATCGGTTGACGCCGCAGCGCCAAGAAGTGATTTGCCACTGTCGCGCGCCGCCGACAGGCGCAGGCGACTCAGTCGTGTTGCCGCAGAAGCGCGGTCACATAGTCCTTGGCGGCCGCGCACGCCGCGGCCACTTCCAGGCCACGTGCCAGATGCGCGGCGATGGCCGTGGCAAGCGCGCACCCGCTGCCGCGCATGTCGGCCGTCAGACGCGGCGCGGCAAAGGCGCGCACCTCCCCGTGCGGGCCCACCAGCAGGTCCACGCTCGCGGGCCCGCGTGCGTGACCGCCCTTCATGAGTACCGCGCGCGCGCCGCGCGCCAGCAGTAGTCGGGCCTGCTCGAGCGCTTCGGCTTCATCGCACGCGGCCGTCACGCCGAGCAAATCTGCCGCCTCGGGAATGTTGGGCGTCAGCAGTGTCACCTTCCGCAAGAGCACTTCGAGCAGCGCGCGACGGCCGGCCGCATCAAGCAGCGCCCCCCCGGACGATGAGCGCAACACCGGATCCAACACCACGGGAAGCTCCCCGTGCGGCCGCAGAGCCTCGGCCACCGCGTGCACCGTGGCTGCGGTGGCCAGCATGCCGATCTTGATCGCACCGACCCGGCCGCTGAGCAAAGCGGCCTCGAGCTGCGCGCGCAACACGGGCGCGGGCACGGTATGGGAGGCGAGCAGCGCGCTATCGGTTTGCGCGGTGACCGCCGTGAGCGCGCAGAGGGGCTGCACCTTAAGATCACTGAGGGTTCTAACATCGCGCACCAGGCCCGCCCCGCCGCTGGAGTCGGAGCCGCCGATGACGAGCACCGCGGTCATTCGCCGAGCGCCACCAGCGCCACGTTGGCGTGTCCGTGCTTCTGCAGCGCGCGCGCAGCACGCCAGGCGCGTACGCCGCTGCGGCAGCACAGCACCACACGCGCCGCGGGCGGCACCTGGGGCGCCGCGTGCTCCAGGCTCTCCAACTCAAGGCGCAGTGCACCGGGGAATGCCGGCTGCGCCGCCTCGCTCACGCTGCGCAGGTCGATGACGACGTCATCTGCGGCGACCTGCTGCGGACCGATGAAGCGCAGCGGCGTGCCGTACGGTTCGGTGGCACCGCTGAAGGAGAAGCCGCCCACACGCAGCGAGTTGAAGTCCACCGACAGCAGCCGCCCGAGCGGGCTCGGCTCAAGACGCAACAACAGCGCGAGCGTGAGGTGTGCCTGCAGCGTGCCCATCACGCCGACGGCGGTCCCGAGTACGCCCGAGTGCGCACAGCTGCCCGCCGCGCGCGGCAACTCGGGGAACACGGCGCGGTAGCTCGGTGCGCCCGCGCAAAACACCCCGACATATCCACTCAGGCCGAGCACGGAAGCACTCACCAACGCCTTGCCCGCCTCCTGGCAGGTGTCGCTGAGCACATAGGTCACCGCAAAGCTGTCGGCCGCATCGAGGATCACGTCGGCCTGCGACACAAGCCCGGGCGCGTTGTCCGCCGTCAGTCGCTGCGCCAGCGCCGTGACGGACACCTGCGGATTCAGGGCGCCGAGGGCCGCGGCTGCGGCCTCCACTTTCAGGGCACCAAGGTCATTCATGCGGTAGAGCGGCTGACGGTGCAGGTTTGATTCCTCGACCCGGTCAGGATCGACGAGACTCAAGCGGCCGACCCCTGCGGCCGCTAGATACGGTAGTACGGCGCAGCCGAGACCGCCGGCACCGACCACGAGCACGTGCGCTTGGCCGAGGCGCGCCTGTCCCTGCGTGCCGACTTGCGGCAGGAGCATCTGGCGCGCGTAACGTTCGGTCATGCTCACGGGCATGCGTTAGGCGGCGGCCGCCACCTCCAGCCACTCGCGCACGCGGATTTGCGGGTCGGCGGCGGTGCTGATATCGCTGACCACCGCGGCCACATCGGCGCCGGCGGCGAACAGCTCCGGCAGACGCGCCAGCGTTATCCCGCCGATAGCCACGAGCGGCAACCTGCCGATGCGGCGCTTCCATGTGCCGATGCGCGGCAGGCCCTGCGGTGCCCAGGGCATCACCTTCAGTGTCGTCGAATAAATGGGACCTAAGGCGACGTACTCGGGCGAGAGGCTGAGCGCGCGCTCCAGTTCCGCCTCATCGTGCGTGCTCACCCCGAGCCGCACGCCGGCGCGGCGAAGCGCCGCGAGGTCCGCCCCCTCCAGATCGCTCTGTCCGAGGTGCACGAAGTCACAGCCGGTCGCGAGCGCCAGGCGCCAGTAGTCATTCACGATCAACTGTATTGCGTGGGCGGCGCACAGCGCGCGCGCGCGCCGAATCTCCTCCTCCACCCAGGCGTCGCTGCGCTCCTTAATGCGCAGCTGCACCAGGCGCACACCGGCCGGAGCGAGCCGCCCGATCCAGGCGGCGCTGTCGACGATCGGATAGACGCGCGGCAGTTTCATCCGCGGAACGCCGTGCCGATCACCGGCGTCGAGGGCACCGCAAGGTCGCGCGCTTCGATCGGTCCTGCGGCGCGCGCCGCGGCGCCCGCCTCCACGGCCTGTGCAAACGCTGCGGCCATCTGCACCGGGTCACGCGCCTGCGCCACGGCAGTGTTGATGAGCACCGCATCAAAGCCGAGCTCGAGCGCCTGCGCAGCGTGCGAAGGTAAGCCGAGGCCCGCATCGATGATGAGGGGCACGCCGGGGAAGTGCGCCCGCAGGGCCCGCAGTCCGAAGAGGTTGTTCAGTCCGCGCCCCGAGCCGATCGGTGCCCCCCACGGCATCAGCACACGGCAGCCCGCCTCAAGCAGCCGCTCCGCTACCACCAGATCCTCGGTGGTGTACGGAAAGACCTGGAAGCCTTCCGCAGTTAAGATGCGCGCCGCCTCGGTGAGGCCGAACACATCCGGCTGCAGCGTGTCGTCCTCGCCAATCACTTCGAGTTTGATCCAGGCGGTCGCGAACACCTCGCGCGCCATGTGTGCGGTTGTGACCGCTTCCTTGACCGAGTGGCAGCCGGCCGTGTTGGGCAGCACGCGCACGCCGAGTTCGCGGATGAGCGACCAGAAGCCCTGGCCTGCGCGTTCCGCGCCCGATTCGCGCCGCAGCGAGACGGTCACGACCTCGGCGCGCGCGGCACGTACCGCGGCCGCCAGCACGGCCGGCGACGGATAGCGCGCGCTGCCGAGCAGAAGGCGCGAGTTAAGGGGCGTCTGGTAGATCTCGAGCATCAGCCCCCCTGCATCGGTGCCAGCACTTCGACGCTATCACCGTCGCGGAGCAGGATTTGCTCGCGTGCCTGCACCGCCACGAACTCACCGTTCACCGCGGTGGTAACGACGCTCTCGCCGTAGCCGAGATCCGCAAGCGCCGCGGCGAGCTGCGCGGCGCTCACTTCACGCCAGGCGCCGTTGACCTGGATCTTCATGCATCACCTCGGGGAACTGGCGCCCCTCGAGCACGCACTGCGCCACGCGGCGCGCCAGTGCCGGGGCAATCAGGAAGCCGTGCCGGTACAGGCCGTTCACGTGCAAGGTCGCGCCACACCACTGCAGCCGCGGCAGGTTATCGGGGAACGCCGGCCGTACCCCGGTGCCGATCTCCAGGATCTCGGCCTCGCCGAAAGCCGGATGCAAGGCATAAGCGGCGCTTAAGAGCTCAAGCATCGAGCGGGCGCTGATGCGCGTGTGCTCGTCGCTTTCGATGAGGGTGGCCCCCACCATGAACAGCCCCGCGGCGCGCGGCACAACGTACACGGGAACCCGCGGGTGCAGCACGCGCACCGGACGGGCCAGGCTGAACTGCGGCAGGCGCACGAGCAGCATCTCGCCCTTGACGCCGCGCAGCTGCGGCAACTGCGCGCGTGCGGCGAGTCCTGTGCAATCGATCACCACTCGCCCGCCCAAGCGCGCCGCGTGCGCCTCGGCGCCGCGACGGATCGGAACCCCGAGCGCCTCCAGGCGCGCCGCAAGCGCGCCGAGCGCCGCGCGCGGATCCAGGTGCCCTTCGTCGGGGAAATACAGCGCCTCGCTGAAGCGCGCCGCGAGTTCCGGCTCGAGCGCCGCGAGCGCCGCGGCATCGAGGCTCTCAAAGCGCTCGGTGCGGCGCGCGAACTGCTGCAGCTCGGCGCGATCACGGGCATGCGCGACGACCAGGGTGCCGTTGCGCACGCTGCCGTCAAAGTTGGTCTGCCACCACGCGAGGCTCTCCTCGCCGAGCTGCGCAATGAGGGCGCCGGAGGTCTCCTGTTCGCACCAGGGCGCGAGCATGCCGCCGGCGAACCACGAGCAACCGGACCCTTCCGGGCGCAGCGCGCGCTCGAGCACTTCCACGGCCACGCCGCGCACGGCGAATTCCAGCGCGCAGGTGAGCCCGGCAATGCCGGCGCCGATGACGCTCACGCGCATGGCTTACTGCGCCTTGAGTGCGGCCGCCGGCACGTACAGCTCGCCACCCTGCGCGCGAAACTTGACCGCCATGTCCTGCATGCCTGCGGCGCGCGCCTCGGCGCGCACTTCGTGCGAGATGCGCATCGAGCAGAACTTTGGCCCGCACATGGAGCAGAAGTGCGCCACCTTGTGCCCCTCCTTCGGCAGCGTCGCGTCATGAAAGGCGCAGGCCGTGTCCGGATCGAGCGACAGATTGAACTGGTCCTGCCAGCGAAAATCAAAGCGCGCGCGCGATAAGGCGTCATCACGCTCCTGGGCGCCCGGGTGACCCTTGGCGAGATCGGCCGCGTGCGCCGCGATCTTGTAGGTGATGACGCCGGTCTTGACGTCGTTGCGGTCCGGCAGTCCCAGGTGCTCCTTGGGCGTGACGTAGCAGAGCATCGCCGTGCCGTACCAGCCGATCATGGCCGCGCCGATCGCCGAGGTGATGTGATCGTAGCCTGGTGCGATGTCGGTGGTGAGGGGACCCAGGGTGTAGAACGGCGCCTCGCCGCAGGTGGCGAGCTGCTTATCCATGTTGGCCTTGATCTTGTGCATCGGCACGTGCCCGGGTCCTTCGATCATCACCTGGCAGTCGTGCGCCCAGGCGATCTGCGTCAACTCGCCCAGGGTTTCCAGCTCGGCAAACTGTGCCGCATCGTTGGCATCGGCGATCGAGCCCGGACGCAGGCCATCGCCCAGGGAGAAACTCACATCGTAGGCGCGGCAGAGCTCGCAGATCTCCTGGAAATGTTCGTAGAGGAAGCTCTCGCGATGATGCGCGAGGCACCACTTGGCCATGATCGAGCCGCCGCGCGAGACGATGCCGGTGACGCGGTTGATCGTGAGCGGTATGTAGGCGAGACGCACGCCAGCGTGGATGGTGAAGTAATCGACCCCCTGCTCCGCCTGCTCGATGAGCGTGTCGCGGAACACCTCCCAGCTCAAGTCCTCGGCCACCCCCCCGACCTTCTCCAGCGCCTGGTAGATCGGTACGGTGCCGATCGGCACCGGCGAGTTGCGCACGATCCACTCGCGGATGGTGTGGATATTGCGGCCGGTGGAGAGGTCCATGACCGTGTCCGCGCCCCAGCGGATGGCCCACACCATCTTGTCCACCTCTTCGGCGGTCGAGGAGGTGACGGCGGAGTTGCCGATATTGGCGTTGATCTTCACCAGGAAGTTGCGGCCGATGATCATCGGCTCGGACTCCGGATGATTGATGTTCGCCGGAATAATGGCGCGCCCGGCCGCGACCTCGGCACGCACGAACTCAGCGGTCACGAACTCCGGGATCGCCGCGCCCCAGGAGTTGCCGTCGCGCGCCGCGCGGGCGCGCTCTTCGCGGCCGAGATTCTCGCGGACGGCGATGTACTCCATTTCCGGCGTAATCATGCCGGCGCGCGCATAGGCAAGCTGGGTTACGGCGCGTCCGGCGCTGGCGCGCAGCGGCGCGCGGCGTTGCGGGAACTCCGGCGCCGCCTTGCCCCCGGCACTGAGTCCGTTGTCCAGCGGCTGCACCTTGCGCCCCGGGTAGGCCTCGACATCCCCGCGCGCGCTGATCCACGCGGCGCGCGGGCGCGGCAGGCCGCCCTCGATATCGATCGTGACACTCGGATCGGTATAGGGCCCGGAGGAGTCGTAGACGGTGTGCGGCGCCTCCCCGGCGGCCGGGTGCAGCGTGATCTCACGCATCGGCACCCGCAGATCAGGGTGCAGCCGGCCGCTCTTGTACACCTTGCGGGAGGAAGGGAAGGATTCGGACACCACGTGCAGCAATTGCGCATTCATCGGAGGGCTCCTCAACGTGCGGTCGAAGATCCAACGAATGCGAGCGGCGGGGCTTGGCGGAAACTCGACACGCACGCCGTTACGGCGCTATCGCAAGAGGACTTCCGCAAAACACTTTCCTACGCCAGCATTAACTGGATCAGGTTCGAAGGGTCGCCATGCCGCGCTACCTCACAGCGCCCGCTGGCCTCTCAGCCCCCTGCCGGGGCTCCCCTAGGTCGCCTGCAAAGTAGTACGCCCGCGCGCGCGGGTCAATGGCAGGCGTGACCTGCGCCATCGCAGCGTGTGACACTCTCGCCATGGCGTCTTGGCAGATCTGGGCCCTGAGTTCCGCGGTGTTCGCAGCGCTCACGGCGATCTTCGCCAAGGTCGGCGTCGAGCACGTGAGTCCGGACGTCGCCACGCTGATCCGTACCGCGGTGATCCTCGCCGCCCTCACCCTTCTGGTCGGCGCGACGCGGCAGTTTCCCGGACTCTTCACCGCCTCCGCGCGCAGCTACCTCTTCCTCGTGCTCTCGGGGCTTGCGACGGGTGCTTCCTGGTGGTGCTACTTTCGCGCGCTGCACGCCGGAGATGCGGCGCGCGTCGCGCCACTGGACAAGCTCAGCGTCGTGCTCGTGGCGCTCTTCGGAGTGGGCTTCTTGGGTGAAAAGCTGGCGCTGATCAACTGGCTCGGGATCGCCCTCATCGGGCTCGGAGCCTGGTTCGTCACGCTCAAGAGCTGAGGGCGCGCGCGACCACCACTGGCCGCGTGCGCCGCGCCATCAGCTGCCCGGGAGCGAGCGGCGCTCGCTAGCCCGGACGGGTGCCGCCGCCGTGACTGGCCTGGCCGCCCTTGCGTCCGGCTTCAGCCGCCAGCTCCGGGTGCTGTGAGAAGCTGCGCTTCTCGTCCGGCACGCTCTGCCCGCCCTTGCGACCGGCAACTGCAGCGAGCGTACGATCCTGGGAAAAACTGCGCTTCGCGCCCGGGACGCTTTGCCCGCCCTTGCGACCGGCCTCAGCGGCCAGACGGCGGTTCTGGGAGAAGCTGCGTTTTTCGTCCGGCACCGCCTTGCCACCCATGCTCGCGATCTGACGCTGCCGTTCGGCATTCATCGAAGCAAAGCCGCGGTGGGAAGTGCGCCCTTCATCAACTGTTCCTTGTGCCATCACTCATGCTCCTTAACTCGCCTGAAGACATCGATGCCGGGCACTCACGGCGCCTGGCAGTTGGGAAAGCTGCAAGAACCAGCATACCCCTCGAACATGTCAGCGCAAATAAGCAAAATCCGACAAGCGAAGGGTGTCAGAACGGACTACCCGGAACAGGCCAGATGTGTCAGGGACGAAACCGACCGGAGTCGAGATTTCTTAAGGTATCAGGCGGTCGATGACCAAATTGAGGAGCCCGTCCTGACCCACCCGGTAGGTGATTTCCCCAAAAGGATCGCCGCTCGCCCCCACGGGGCTGCCGGAGCGGGCGATACGGGCCACAACCTGGACTTGCTGCCCCGCGGCGAAGGAGCGCCCTGGGAGCATGGAGTCCGCCGGCGTTAGGGTAACGGACTGGGGAAAATGGCTCTCCAGGCGCTTGGCAGCGAGCGGGGGGCCCTTCTGCCCCGCCTGCCGCACGAAGACAAACAGTGGAGCGGCGGTGGTTCCCGTGACGGTGGGCGAGAGGGTGATATTGACCCGTACCGCTGCCTCCGCACCCGACCCGGCGGCCGGTTGCGTCGCAGCAGCTGCGGCGGGCGCGGCCAACTTCTCATCAATGGCGCGGATCTCCTCCTCCAGCAGCGCGCGCACGTTGTCGGGCGGATTCATGGCGAGGACCTTCGCAAAGCGCTGCCGGGCAAGCGGCAGATCCCCGCGCCGGGCAGCGACGGTGGCACCGAAGAACAGTGCCTTGCCCGAGTCCGGATCGAGCGCGAGCGCACGCTCGACGAGCCGTCCGGCGCGACCTTCCAGTTCGGCCGGATCCTGAAGCGCCAGGGCCTCCGCCTGTCCGATCAGGGCCTCGACATTCTTACCCCCGCTGAGTCGGTCAGCGCGCTCGAAGGCGCGCAGCGCGAGCGGAAACTCCTGCAACACGACGTAGGAGCGTCCCAGCATGAGCCAGCCCTCGAGGTTCTGCGGATCTGCCTCAAGCTGGCGCGCCAGACGCGCCACCATGGTCTGGGGCGAGTCCGCGGCGGGCGCGGCGCGCCAGGACCAGTTGCTCCAAGAGAGGTAGAGCAGTACCGACCCCAGGACGAGCACGCCGGCCGCGCCGAACGCCGCCCAGGGGGCTGGCGCCAGCGCACCGCGACTGCGCAACAGCGGGATGACCACGGCGATCACCCCGGCCGCAGTGAGTGCCGCGGCAAATACGACGAACGTGATCATCAGGGGCGCAGATCCTCTTCGAGGGGTTCGTGATCGTCGGCCAGCAGCAGGGTGCGCGTGCGCACGATTCGCCAGGAGAACCACGCGCCCACGAGCAGCAGCACCGCCGGTGCGCCCCACAGCCATGCGTTGCGCCACGAGTAGCGCGGGCGGAAGAGGATGAAGTCCCCGTAGCGCGCGGCCATCCAGGAGCGGATCTCATCATCGGACTTACCCGCGAGCAGCTGCTCGCGCACCTGATTGCGCAGATCCGCCGCCAAATCTACCGGCGAGTCGGCGATGGCTTCGTTCTGACACTGCATGCAGCGCAGCTCATGCGTGAGAGCGACGTAACGCGCCTGCAGTGCCGGGTCGGGGAGCACCGTGGTGTCCAGCGCCCAGCCGAGCGAGGCGAACAGCATCAGACTCTGCAGCACGAGCGTGTGTACGGCGGCGCGTTTCATGACTTGCCCCCGTTCACCCGCGGCAAGATGTCACGCATCCACTCCACCTGCGTGAGGGCACCGACGTGCTTGTACACCACGATGCCGGCTGGATTGACCAGGAAGGTTTCCGGGGCGCCGTACACGCCCCAGTCGATCGCCGCACGCCCCGAGCGATCCACCGCCACCGTTTCATAGGGGTTACCGAGCTGCCGTAGCCAGGCCTGCGCCTGCGCATCATCATCCTTCCAGTCCAGTCCGATCAGGGGCACCGCGCCGGACTTGCCCACCGTGAGCAGCATCTCGTGTTCGGCGCGACACTCACCACACCAGGTCCCCCACACGTTGAGCAGGTACCAGTGACCCTTGAAGTCCTGCGAGCGCACCGTGCGACCCGGCTCAAGCAGCGCGGGCAGTGCGAACTGCGGTGCGGGCTTACCGATCAGCGGCGAGCGAATGATCCCCTTATCGGGAGAATGGCGAATCCCGATCGCGAGCACGATGGCAAGCAGCGCAAACACCCCGAGCGGCACCAGGAAGCGATTCATCTAAGCCTTCTCGGGCACAGCGACCTCGGCGCCGGGCACTGCGACTCTCGCGCCGTGGTAGCGGCGGTCGGAGGCGGCGACGAAGCCACCGATCGCCATGATCAGCGCCGCAAGCCACACCAGGCTTACGAGGGGACGAATCTGCACGCGCACGCTCCAGCGTCCCGCGCCAAGATCCTCCCCGAGCGCGAGCAGGAGATTGTTGCCGCGGTTCATGGTGATGGCGGTTTCCGAGGTCACCTGGTGCTGTACCCAGAACTGGCGTTTCTGCGGCACCATCACCGCGACCGGTGCGCCCGCGCGCGTCACGACAAAAGTGCCGCCGACGCCATCGTAGTTCGGGCCTTCGACCGGCTTTACGCCCTCGAAGCGCAGCTCATAGGCGCCGACCCTCGCGACCTCGCCTGGTGTGAGCGCAATGTCGCGCTCGATGGTGAAGGACTGCACCGCGGTAAGGGCAATGACCGCAATCCCCAGTCCCATGTGCGCGATCGTCATCCCGAGGACGGCGCGCGGCAGCGACAGGCCGCGCCGCCAACGATCCAGCGGATCCACCAGCGAGGACAAGAGGATCCAGATGCCGAGGGTCGCGGCGATGGGCGTGAGTACGTGACCGTGCCGGTAGAGGCCGAACACGAGGCCGCAGCCCAGCACCGCGGCCGCCACCAGCGTGAGCAGCAGCGAGCGCTGCTTATCCTTGAGGCGTCCGCGCTTCCAGCTGGCATGGATGCCCACCGACAGCAGCGCGGTCAGCGGCAGCATCGAGAGCAGGAAGGTGGGATTGAAATATGGCGGACCCACCGAGACGGTCCCGAGATGCAGCGCATCCGAGATCAGTGGCGCGAGCGTGCCCGCCAGGACGGTCGCCGCGGCGATGACCAGCAGCACGTTGTTAAAGAGCAGGAATGACTCGCGCGCGCCAAGTTCGAAGCCGGCCTGCGACTTCAACAGCGGCGCACGCCAGGCGTACAGGCTGAGCGCGCCGCCGATCATTACGATGAGAAAGGCGAGAATGAACATGCCGCGACTCGGGTCCGCGGCGAAGGAATGCACCGAGACCAGAACCCCCGAGCGCACGAGGAAGGTACCGAGCATGCTCAAGGAGAAGGCGAGAATGGCGAGCAGCAGCGTCCAGCTCTTGAACAGTCCGCGCTTGTCAGTGACCGCCAGCGAATGCACGAGCGCGGTGCCGACCAGCCACGGCATGAACGAGGCGTTCTCCACCGGGTCCCAAACCCAGAAGCCGCCCCAGCCGAGTTCGTAGTAGGCCCAGAAGCTGCCCAGTGCGATGCCGCAGCTGAGAAACGCCCACGCCCACGTGGTCCACGGCCGCGTCCAGCGCGCCCAGGCCTGATCGAGCCGCCCCTCGAGCATCGCCGCGCACGCAAAGGCGAAGGCCACGGCGAAGCCGACATAGCCGGTATAGAGGATCGGCGGATGCACCGCGAGCCCCGGGTCCTGCAGGATGGGGTTTAAGTCCCGGCCGTCCGGCGCGGGAGGATCCAGACGCACGAAGGGGTTGGAGGTCGCGAGCGTAAAGAGCAGGAAACCGAAACTGACCAGCCCCAGTACGCCGAGCACCCGCGCGGCAAAGTTCGGCGGCAGGCTGCCCGAGCGAACCGCGACCGCGACGCTCCACAGCGACAGCAGCAGGATCCACAGAACGAGCGAGCCCTCGTGCGCCCCCCACAGCGCCGCCACGCGATAGAACAGCGGTAGCGCTGAGTTGGAATTCTCCGCCACATACAGCACCGAGAAA
>DATHLO010000251.1:0-3507 GCA_035488075.1 Steroidobacteraceae bacterium
CGCCGTGCGGCGCGCTCGATGTGGATGTGGCTCACCGAGGCATCCGCGAGCTTCTTCATGAGGAACTTGCGCACCAGGAAATCCGTGTGGATGTTCGAGGCGAACGTCTTGGAGCCCGCGTACCACTTCGACTCCCAGTCGCGCGTGATGCCTAAGCGAATGCCGACCGGATTGACTTTTTGACCCATGCTAGTTTCCTTCCTTCCCGTCGGACACCTGCACCAGGATGTGGCTGTTGCGCTTGGCAATGCGCACGCCGCGCCCCTTGGCGCGCGCGTGAAAGCGCTTGAACATCGGCGCAGCGTCGACTTCCACGCGCGTCACTTTCAGCTCGTCGACATCGGCGTTGAAGTTGTTGTAAGCATTGGCGATCGCCGAATCGAGCACCTTGAGCACGATCTTCGCGCCCTTCTTCGGCATGAACTTGAGCGTGTTCACGGCAAGCGTCGCGGACTTGCCGCGGATGGTGTCCACGACCAGCCGGCATTTCTGCGGTGAGATGCGCGCGTAGCGCAATACGGCTTTGGTCTGCATGTTTACTCCGCCGCCGACACTTTCTTGTCGCCCGAATGCGCCTTGAAGGTTCGCGTCGGCGCGAACTCGCCGAGCTTGTGCCCGACCATGTTCTCCGAGACGAGCACCGGCACGTGCAGGCGGCCGTTATGGACCGCGATGGTGAGGCCCACCATGTCGGGAATGATCATGGAGCGCCGCGACCAGGTCTTGATCGGACGGCGATCGTTTTTCTGACTCGCCGTCTGCACTTTCTTGGCCAAGTGCAGATCTACGAACGGGCCCTTTTTTAGCGAACGAGGCACTGTCGGTACTCCAATTAAATGCGTTTGTTCTTGCGGCGCTGCAGGATCATGGCGTCGGTGCGCTTGTTCTGGCGCGTCTTCTTGCCCTTGGTTTGCAGGCCCCAGGGGCTCACGGGATGCGGGTTACCCTGGCCGGACTTGCCCTCGCCGCCGCCGTGCGGGTGATCGACCGGGTTCATCACCACGCCGCGCACCGTCGGACGCACGCCGAGCCAGCGCACCGCGCCCGCCTTGCCGAATACACGCAGGTTGTGCTCATCGTTCCCGACCTCGCCGATGGTGGCGCGGCAGTCGATGTGGATCTTGCGGATCTCGCCCGACTTCAGGCGCACGCTCGCGTACAGGCCCTCGCGCGCAGCGAATTGCGCGGAGCCGCCGGCCGAGCGCACCAACTGGCCGCCCTTGCCCGCCTTCAGCTCGATGTTGTGCACCGTGCTGCCGACCGGGATGTGCCGCAGCGGCAGCGCGTTGCCCGCCTTGATCGGGGCATCGGCGCCGGAGCGGATCTCGTCACCGGCCTTCACGCCTTTCGGCGCGAGGATGTAGCGGCGCTCGCCGTCCGCGTACTTGACCAGCGCCAGATGCGAGGTGCGGTTCGGATCGTACTCGAGCCGCTCGACCACGCCCGGAATCCCGTCCTTGTCGCGCTTGAAATCGATCAGCCGGTAGCGTTGCTTGTGTCCGCCGCCGATGTGCCGCGTGGTCTGACGGCCGGAGTGGTTGCGGGCCCCGGTGCGGTTCTTCTTGGTGGTCAATGAGGTGAGCGGGCCGCCCTTGTGCAGGTGCGAGCGATCGACCTTCACCACGAAGCGCGTGCCCGGGGAGGTGGGTCGCATTTTGATGAGTGCCATGGCGTTCCTCTACTTCGCTGCGCCGGTGAAGTCGATGGACTGCCCGGCTTGCAGGCGCACGTAAGCCTTCTTGTAGCCGTTGCGCCTGCCTTCCACGTTCTTGAAGCGGCGGCTCTTGCCGGGCTTGTTGAGGAGATTCACGCCCTCGACTTTCACCTCGAACATGAGCTCGACCGCATGCTTCACCTCCTCCTTGGAGGCATCGCCGAGCACGCGGAACACGTACTGATTGGCCTTGTCCGTGAGCGTCGCCGCCTTTTCGGACACGTGCGGCTGCAGCAGCACGTTCATCAAGCGCTCCTTATTCATTCGGCACCTCCGAGACGCTGTTCGAGCATGCGCAGCGCACCGACGGTGGCGATCACGGTCTGGTGCTTGACCAGGCTCACCGGATCGAGCGAGCCGACCGGCATGACCTCGACGTGCGGGAGGTTGCGAGCCGCGAGGAACAGCTTCTCCTCGAACGCCTCCACCAGAATCAAAGCGCGCGCCGTGCCGGCCTGCGCCGTGCCGAGATCCTTGAGCTTGCCCAGCAGGAGCTTGGTGCGCGGCGCGGAGAGCTCGAGGCTCTCGACCGCCACGAGACGATCCTGGCGGATGAGCTCGGACACCATGGACTGCATCGCGGCGCGATACATTTTGCGATTCACTTTCTGCGAAAAATCGCGCGGACGGGCGGCGAACGCCCGGCCGCCGCCCACCCAGATGGGGCTGCGAATGGAGCCGGCACGCGCCTGGCCCGTGCCCTTCTGGCTCCAAGGCTTCTTGCCGCCGCCGCGTACCTCGGCGCGCGACTTCTGCCGCTTGGTGCCGGCACGGCCGCCGGCCATGTAAGCGGTCACGACCTGGTGGACAAGCGCTTCGTTGTAAGCGCGGCCGAACGCGGCATCCGAGAGCTGGATCTCGCTTGCGCCCGACGCATTTTTTAACTGGAGCTTCATGGCATCACTTCTCGTCGGCTATTTCTTGTCGGTCTTGCCCTTGGGCGCCGGGGCGGGCTTGGCGGCCGCGGGCTTGCCGGCGGCGGCCGGCGCCTTGTTCGGCGCGAGCCGGCGGCGGCGCGTCTGCGCTTGCGCCTTCACCGAGGGACGAATCACCACGCGACCGCCCTCCGAGCCCGGCACGGCGCCGCTGATCAACAGCAAGTTGCGCGGCAGGTCGACCTCGACGATGCGCAGGTTCTCGATGGTGCGGTTGCGCACGCCCATGTGTCCGGACATGCGCTTGCCCTTGAATACGCGGCCCGGCGTCTGGCGCTGGCCGATGGAGCCCGGTGCGCGGTGCGACACCGAGTTGCCGTGGGTTTTCATGCCGCCCGCGAAGTTATGACGCTTCATCGTGCCGGCGAACCCCTTGCCGAGGGTGGTGCCCGTGACATCCACGATCTGGCCCGGCTTGAACATGTCGACCTTGAGTTCGCCGCCCACGGCGAGCCCTTCGCCCTCGCTCTTCCCCAGCCGGAACTCCCGGGAGGAATCGCCGGCGGCGACGTTTGCCTTGGCGAAATGGCCGGCCAGCGCCTTCGGCACCCGCGACGGACGGCGGCTGCCGATGGTCACCTGCACCGCACGATAGCCGTCGGGCTTGTCGCTCTTGATTTGCGAAATGCGGTTGGGCAACGCCTCGACCACCGTCACGGGGACAGTAACGCCGGCGTCAGTGAATACGCGGGTCATGCCGCATTTGCGGCCAACCAGACCGATGGTCATTGTCAATCCTCATACCGCGGGAACAGCTCTTGGCGTCCCGGTTCGTTGCAAACAGGCCGGCGGTTTGGGTACGCGGGACCCCAGGACCCTCGGCACCCCTCTATGACGAGAGGCTTCCTTGGATAACTG
>DATHLO010000252.1:0-14511 GCA_035488075.1 Steroidobacteraceae bacterium
CGTGTACGTGTACGTGCCGGCCGCCGTGACCTGCGGTGAGAACTGCGAAGCGCCGCCGGCGCCCAGGTAGCTGTTGCCCGACCAGCCGTCATTCGGCGCACCGCCCGAGGCCGTGCAGGAGTCCGCGAAGCTCTGCCAATACAGGGTGAAAAGCTGTCCGAGCTGCCGGTCGGTGCCGTTGGCTTCGAAGATCACGCTCGGCGTCGCGTACTGCACCAGCGTCGCCGTCACGCCGCGGTCATTCGCCGCACCGCAGCTGAGCGTATAGGTCACATCCCCGCTCGTTGCGGCCGTGGTCGTGGTGGCGCCCGAGCCCGCAAGATTCGTCAGCGCGAGCGTTCCGCCATTGAGCGAACACGGCGTGACGTTGGAAGTCCAGCTCAAGGTCACCGGCCGCGTGGTCCACACCGCCGCAGGCGTCGCCACGAGTGAGACCACCGGTGCAGGCCCCTCCCAGGTGACGCTCACCGAGGCCTTCGCGGTGCGTCCGCCAGGGTAACTGCAATCCAACGTGTAGGTCGTCGGACCGGTGGATGCCGATTCAGTCAGCGACTGACTGCCCGCCGCCGGCAGCGATCCGGACCAGCCATCCCCCGCAAGACCGCCGCTCGCGGTGCACTGCGTGGCGTTCGAGGCGCTCCAGGTGAGCTGCAGCGGCAGGCCGTACACCTGGGTGGTCGTTGAAGCGCCGAAGGAGACGGCGGACGCCGGCGCACTCGGCACCACCACGGTGCCGCTGTTCTGCGGGTCGAGGACGGACTTGATGGTGACGGCCCCGGTCGAACTGTAGATGTCGCCGGTCGCGTTCCACACGGCCGCGAGCGCGGTGAAGTCGGCGACGCCATTGGTGCCATCCGGCGCCGGCGGAGGCGCCACGGGACAGGCCTCGTACCCGGACGGGTCGCCCGTGTCGCGGCCGTACGTGAGCGAGCCGACCAGGTGGTTGTTCTGATCGAAGAGCGCGCTGCCGGAGGCGCCCGGACCAATGTTGCCGATCTGGTTCACGGTCTCAAGGAAGTTCGCGAAGCCGGCAAAGTGCTGCACCGAGGCCGCCTGCCCGAACCAGGCCACGAACTGCTTGTCGTAGCCTTCGGCGTGATGGACCGTGTAGCCGCCGTTCACCGCACCACCGCTGGCGTCGAAGCCGGCGAACTGCGCGTCGGATACCAGCGGATTCACGTCGAGCCTGATGAGCCAGGCGTCCTGCTGCTCGACGAGCGTTTGTGCGCCGGTCTGAATAGGAGTGCTCGCATCGTAGATCGAGCCGAGCGCCGCCCCGCAGCTCGAGGTGGCGTCCCAGTACACCGTGGTCGCGCTGGCCGCGGCGGTCGGGTCGTCCACGACGCCCACCTTGCCGCTGATGCAGTGCTTGGCCGAGAGGATGTAGGGGGTATTGTCCCCGGGGACATCGTTGATGAGCGTCCCGGTGCACTCGAACTGGTCCTGCACGAGCAACGCCACCGTCGCAGCTCCCGCGGGCGTGTTGGCGCTCGTGACCTTGCACTCGTAGTTGGTGACGCACGCGCTGGTGCCCGCGGCCGCGGCGCTCTGCGCTTTCAGCTGCCGGTAATAGGGATGGTCCTCGACGCCGGCCCCGAGGGAGCGGTAACCGGCCTGCAGGCTCACGATGGCAAAGGCCACCTGCGCACGCTCAGCGGCGGCGACGGTCAGGGTGAATTCCAAGGCGGCGCCCGGCTGCACGCGGCTCCACAACTCACCGCGGTGCAGGTCAGCCGCGCGATAGCGGGTCGTGGTCCGCGCACCGCTCACCACGAGCGTCGCGCTCGCGGGGAAGGAGATCCTTACCGCGTGAAACGAGAGCGAGACGGCCGTGGGCACCTGCACGGCATAGCGCCAGGTCGCCTGCCCGTTCGCGCTCGCCCAGCGGCCGCCGCTCGCCGTCGAGACCGCGTGCGGCACGAGCACGGCAAACTGCACCGGCGATTGGCTCGCCGCACGAATGAGCGGCCTCAGATCCGTCCCGACGGTGTGCACCGGCTCCCCCGCGCCGGCCGCCGCGTTCAACGTCGCCAGTAAAATGGTGAGCGCGGTGAGGCCTGCGCGCCGGCGTACTGTGCTTGTCACGGAGGACCCCCTCGTTAGGCCAGCGCAACCGCTGCCTTGTCCGTAACTGTGCGCCGGGCGCGGCAGCGCAACAAGTGCGCCGGCCGCTCTTTGCAATACGTCTAAACGCAGCGCGTGACTTAATCCGCAGCGCCCGCGGCAGCGCGCGGCGCAGGCCGCAGCCGGGCGAGGGCGGCGAACAACAGCGGGTTCAGCACGATCGAGAGCAGAGCGCCTGCGACGATGTAGTTTTGCCCCTCCGGGGGCAGTACTTCCATGCCGACGCCCATGATGGCGAGGATGAAGGAGAACTCGCCGATCTGAGCGAGTGCGGCGGCCACCGTGAGCGCCGTGCCGAGGGATCGGCCGAGCAGGCGCACGATAGCCATCGCCGCCAGCGACTTGCCGATGACGATGATGGCGAGCACTTCGAGCACCTCGAGCGGGTGGCGCACCAGCACCGTCGGCTCGAACAGCATTCCCATGGCCACGAAGAACAGCGCCGCGAACACATCCTGCAGCGGCTGCAGGTAGGTCTCGGCGCTGTGGCTGAGGTCTGAGCCGCTGATCACCATGCCGGCGAAGAAGGCGCCAAGCGCCACGGACACGTCGAACAGCTTGGCCGAACCGAACGCCACGCCGAGCGCGAGCGCCACGGCGGCGAGCGTGAAGAGCTCGCGCGACTGGGTGCGCACCACGCGTCGCAGGATCCAGGGAAACACGCGTGCGCCGACGATGAGCATGAGCGCGATGAACACCGCCACCTTGCCGAGCGTGATGCCGAGGGTGCGCGCGAGATTCCCGGGATCCGCGCCCGCCGGGGTTGCCCCGCCGAGCACGCCGGCGAGTGCCGGCAGCAGCACGAGTGCGAGCACCGTGATCAGGTCCTCGACCACGAGCCAGCCGACCGCGATGCGCCCGTCCGCCGAGGCGAGGAGGCCCTGCTGTTCGAGCGCCCGCAGCAGCACCACGGTGCTCGCCACCGAGAGCGCGAGCCCGAAGATGATCCCCGCACCGAGGGGCCACCCCCACAGGTGCGCGGCGCCCATCCCGAGGGCGCTGGCGACCACGATCTGCCCCACGGCGCCGGGTATGGCGATGCCCTTGACCGCCATGAGATCGCGCAGCGAGAAGTGGGTGCCGACGCCGAACATGAGCAGCATCACGCCGATCTCGGCGAGCTGCGGGGCGAGATGCGTGTCGGCGACCCAGCCGGGCGTGTAGGGACTGACGGCGATGCCGGCGACGAGGTAGCCCACGAGCGGCGGCAGGCGCAGTCGCACCGCCGCCAGCCCGAACACGAAGGCGAGCGCAAGACTCATGGCGAGGGTGGCGATCAGGGTGTCTTCGTGCAGCATGGGTGCCAGGATGTGCGGCGGTGCGGTCGAGGCGCCGGGAGCTTAGGCGCCGGCCAGCAGCTCGTTGAGCAGGCTCCGCAGCTGCGCACGATCGCTGGCGAGGTCCGCGCCCTGACCGGCGATGATGTGGCGCAGGTCCGCAAGCGCGTGCGCAAAGTCATCGTTCACGATGACGTAAGCGAACTCGCGGTAGTGGGACATGTCGGCCGCCGCGTCCCGCAGCCGCCGCGCGATCACCTGCGCGGAGTCCGTGGCGCGCTTGGCGAGGCGTTCGGCGAGCGCGCGCCGCGAGGGGGGCAGGATAAAGATGCTCACGCATTCGGGCAGCGCGGCGCGCACCTGCTGGGCACCGTGCCAGTCGATCTCCAGCAGCACGTCGTGTCCCTGGCGCAGCTGTTCTTCGACGAAGGCGCGCGAGGTGCCGTAGAAGTTGTCGAACACGCGCGCATGCTCGAGGAACTCCCCCTGCGCAATCAGTTGCTCGAACTTTTGCTGCGTGACGAAGTGATACTCGCGGCCGTCCGTCTCGGTCGGGCGCCTGGGGCGGGTCGTGTGCGAGATCGACAGGCGCAGGTTCGGTTCGCTCTTAAGCAGCGCGTTCACCAGCGAGGTCTTGCCGGCGCCGGAGGGGGCGGTGATGACGAACAGCCTGCCGCGCTTCATGGGCCCGCAATATAGCCCTCGCGTGCGAGGCCCGCGATGAGAGCGTGCAGTGCCAGCGCGCGGTGGCTGATGGCGTTCTTGCGTGCGGCTGAAAGCTGCGCCGCGGTGCATGTTTCCCCGGCGGGCACGAACACCGGGTCGTAGCCGAAGCCGCCGCTGCCGGCGGGTACGCGCACGATGTGTCCCGCCCAGGTGCCCGTCGCGATCAGCGGCTGCGGATCGTCCGCACGGTGCACGCAGGCGATGACGCACTGATAGCGCGCGGTACGCTCCGCATCCGGGGTCGCCTGCAGTTCCTGCAGCAGCCGCTCAAGGTTCGCCGTATCGCTGGCCCCGGCGCCGGCGTAGCGTGCCGAGTGCACCCCGGGGCGCCCGCCCAGGGCATCCACCTCGAGCCCCGAATCATCCGCGAGTGCCGGCAGAGCGGCCTGCTGCGCGGCGTGGCGCGCCTTGAGCAGCGCATTCTCGCGGAACGTGGTGCCGGTCTCCTCGGGCGGTGCGATCCCGAGGTCTGCTTGCGCGAGGAGTTCAAGTCGCAGCGGGGCGAGCAGCGCAGCCAGCTCGCGCAGCTTGCCGGGGTTGCTGCTCGCCAGCACGATCCGCGTCACGGCCGGTTCAGCACCTGCGTCTGCAGCTGAAAGAGCGTGCCGATGCCCTCGGCGGCGAGATTGAGCAGGGCGTCGAGCTCGTGGCGGCGGAACGCATGGCCCTCGGCGGTGCCCTGCACTTCCACGAAGCCGCCGCCGTTGTTCATGACGACGTTCATGTCGGTCTCCGCCTGGGAGTCCTCGTCGTAGTCCAGGTCCAGCACCGGCACCCCGCCGCAGATGCCCACCGACACCGCGGCCACCTGCCCGTGCAGGGGGCTCTGCGCGATCAGGCGGCGCCGGACCAGCTGCTCGCAGGCCTCCGCGAGCGCCACGAAGCCGCCGGTGATCGCGGCGGTGCGCGTGCCGCCGTCCGCCTGCAGCACGTCGCAGTCGAGCGTGATGGTGCGCTCCCCGAGGGCCTTCAGATCCGCCACGGCGCGCAGCGAGCGCCCGATGAGACGCTGGATCTCCTGCGTGCGCCCGCTTTGCCGCCCGCGCGCGGCTTCGCGCGCGGTACGCGTATGCGTCGCGCGCGGCAGCATGCCGTACTCGGCCGTGATCCACCCCTGGGCCTTGCCGCGCAGGAAGGCGGGGACCGTGTCCTCCACGCTCGCGGTGCACAGCACCTGGGTGTCCCCGTACTCGACGAGCACCGAACCTTCCGCGTGCTTGGTGTGGCGGCGCGCGAAGCGCACGGGGCGCAACTCATCGGGGGCGCGTCCTGAGGGTCTGCCCATGGGCCGCGCTAATCGCCCAGCCAGCGCAGCGCCGCCGCGGAGGTGTTATCGCTGCCGTTGCCGGCGCGCTTGACCGCGCGCTCCCCGAGCTTCAGGAGCTTCGCGCGCAACGCGCCGGAGGCGCCCATCTCGGCGACGATCTCCTCATCCTTGAGGGCGCCCCAGAAGCCATCCGTGCACACGAGCAGCACGTCGTTCGGCTGGATCGGCCGCCGCCGCGCCAAGGACATCTCCGGCAGGATCGGGTCCCCGCCGAGGCAGCACTCGACGAAGTTGCGCATGGGGTGCTGGTGCGCCTGCTCGGCGTTGATGAGGCCCTCGCGCAGCAGCAGCTCGACGTGACTGTGGTCGCGGCTGCGCGCCACGAGTGCCGCACCGCGCACGTGGTAGAGGCGACTGTCGCCGACGTGCGCCCACCAGCTCGCGTGCTGCTGCACCAGACACACCGCACAGGTCGCCCGCGGGCGTTGCTCGAGCGGCAGCTGCACGCCGAGCTTGACCACTTCCTCGTGCGCGCGCCCGAGTGCCAGGTGCAGGAACCCGAGCGGGTCAAACAGCGGCTGCGGCGTATGCCAGAACGCTTCGGTGATCACCTGCTGCGTCACCTGCGCAGCGCGAGCACCATCGGCGTGCCCGCCCATGCCGTCGGCCACCACGAGCAGCGCCGCATGCTCGGCGACCGCGGCGCTCACCCGGTCCTGGTTCTCCTCGCGCCCGCCCAGCAGGCTGATGTCGGCACTTTCCACCCGCAAAGAACAAACCCATGTATCTGCTAGACTTAGCTGCACTTATATCACCTGTGCGGCGGACGAGCGTAGCGGCGCGGCCCGAAACAGGCCTGCCCGCTTGAGGGCGCTCTGCCGCACGCGGCTCAGACGGACAGCATCAAGATGATCGCCAGCATGACGGGCTTCGCCCGCCGCGAGGCCACCGGCGAGTGGGGGACGCTCGTGTGCGAGCTGCGCAGCGTCAACCACCGCTTTCTGGAAGCGGGCCTGCGCCTGCCGGATGAACTGCGCGTCGCCGAAGGCGAACTGCGCACGCGTCTTGCCAAGCAGCTGCGTCGCGGCAAGGTCGACTGCAGCATCAACTACCGGCGTCCTGCGGGCAGCGCGGGTGCACTGGAGATCGACAGTGCCGCGCTCGAGCGCCTGCTCGCCGCCGTACACCTGGTCGCGCGCACGATGCCGCAAGCGGCGGCCGTGAATGCGCTCGACGTGCTGCGCTGGCCCGGGGTGGTGCGCGATGAGTCCGCGGTCGGGGACGAACTTCTCGCCGCCGCCTATGCGGTCTTCGGCGCAACGCTCGATGAGCTGGTCGCGGCGCGTGCGCGCGAGGGGGCGCGGCTGCGCGAGCTCCTCGAGCAGCGCTGCACGGGGCTGGAAACGCTGGTGGCGGACGTGCGCGCCCGGCTGCCGGAGGTGCAGGCGCGCATGCGCGCGCGCCTCAAGGAGCGCCTGGCGGAACTGGCCGCGAGTGCCGATCCGGAGCGTCTCGAGCAGGAGCTCGCGATCCTGCTGCAGCGCCTGGACGTGGATGAGGAACTCGAGCGCCTCAGCGGCCACATCACCGAGGTGCGCCGCGTGATCGGCGGCAACGAGCCGGCCGGACGGCGGCTGGATTTTCTGATGCAGGAGCTGAACCGCGAGGCGAACACCCTGTCCTCCAAATCGCAGGACCTGGAAACGACGCGCAGCGCGGTGGACATGAAGGTGCTCATTGAGCAGATGCGCGAGCAGGTGCAGAACGCCGAGTGAGCAGCATCGCGCTGCCGGCGGACCCGATGGCTAACTGGACGCACCATCACGCGCGGATCAACGGCATCCGCATGCACTACGTGGAGCAGGGCGAGGGCCCGCTCGTCATTCTCTGTCACGGCTTTCCGCACCTGTGGTTTTCCTGGCGTCATCAGATCCCGGCCATCGCCGCCGCGGGCTGGCGCGTCATCGCCCCCGACATGCGCGGCATGGGACAGACTGAAGCGCCGCCCGCCGCCGCCGCCTACGACGTTGAGCACACCGTCGGCGATCTGACCGCGCTGCTGGATCACCTGGGCGAGCAGCGTGCCGTCTTCATCGGCCTGGATTTCGGCGTGTTCGCGATCTACGACCTGGCGTTCCGTTCACCCGAGCGGCTGCGCGCCATCATCGGGCTGGAGAATCCGGCCACGCCACACAACCCGCAGCTCGCGCCGCTGCGTGAGGCGGCGAGCTGGGCGCAGAATCATTTCGTGCACATCCACTATTTCGAGCCGCCCGGGCCTGCGGATGCGGCGTTGAACGCACACCCGCGCGAGTTTCTCAGCAAGGTGTTCTACGCGCTCAGCGGCGACTATCACTACCTGGACGTGTGGAAACACCCGCCCGGCACGAGTTACCTGGATGCCTTGCCGCAGCCGCCGCCGCTGCCGTGGCACTGGCTGTCGGAGCTGGAGATGGAGTTCTTCGTCAGCGAGTACGCGCGCACCGGCTTTACCGGCGGGCTCAACTGGTATCGCGCCATGGATCTGCGCTGGGCGCAGCGCCGGCGTTTTGAGGGGGTGAAAAACACCGTGCCGTTCTACTTCATCGGCAGCGAGCGCGACTGTGACCTGGAAGCCTGGCACGGTGATGATCCGCTCGGCGCACTGCAGCAGCAGTACAGTGACGTACGCGGCGTCGCCATGCTGTCCGAGGCCGGGCACATGATGCAGATGGAGCGGCCGCGCGAGGTGAATGAGTGGATCGTGAGGTTCCTGGAAGAGCTGCGCTGAGGCGCGCACCACCGCCCATGTCCGCACTCGCCACCCCGCCGCTGTCGCTCTACGTGCACTTTCCCTGGTGCGTGCGCAAGTGCCCGTACTGCGATTTCAACTCCTACACGCTGCACGGGGAACTTGCCGAAGAGGCCTATGTGCAGCGCCTCGCGCGCGATCTTGCAGCGCAGGCGCCCGCGGTCAGCGGCCGCGAGGTGGGCACGGTGTTCTTCGGCGGCGGGACCCCGAGCCTGTTCTCGCCGCGCGCCATCGGCCGCGTGCTCGAGAGCGCGCGTGCGCAGCTGCAGCTCGCGCCGGATGCCGAGGTCACGCTGGAAGCAAACCCGGGCACGATCGAGCGCGGCGTATTCGGCGAGTACCGCGGCGCGGGCGTTACGCGCATCTCCCTCGGCGCGCAGAGTTTCGATGCGGCACGACTCGCAGCCCTCGGTCGCATCCATTCACCGGCCGAGACCCGCCGCGCGGCCGCGGAGCTGCACGCGGCCGGCCTCGGCAACTTCAATCTCGATCTGATGTACGCGCTGCCCGGACAGGACGTGACCGCGGCGCTGCGTGACCTCACCGAGGCGCTCGCGCTTGAGCCTGCGCACGTGTCGCACTACCAGCTCACGCTCGAACCGGGCACGGTGTTCGCGGCGCAACCGCCCGCGCTGCCCGACGACGATGCGGCGGCGCAGATGCTCGGGGAGTGCGCGCAGCAACTCACGGCGGCCGGGTACGCGCAGTACGAGGTATCCGCCTACGCGCGCAGCGGCCGCCAGTGCCGGCACAACCTCAATTACTGGCGCTTCGGGGATTACCTCGGCGTGGGCGCCGGCGCGCACGGCAAGCTCACCTGCGCGTCGCGCGGGCAGATCGTGCGCACGACGCAGCCGCGCGAGCCGCGCCGTTACCTTGCCGCTGCAGACACGCAGCTCGCGCACCGCCCGGTCGCGCCCGAGGAGCTGCCGTTCGAGTTCATGCTCAATGCGCTGCGGCTGTGCGAGGGATTCACGGCGGAACTGTTCAGTGCGCGCACCGGTCTTGGCATGGAGCAGATTGCCGCCCCGCTCGCACTGGCCATGAAGCGCGGCCTGGTGCTCGGCGCCGCCTCCGGGTATCGACCGAGTGCACTGGGATTGCGCTTTTTGAACGAAGCCCTGCTCCTTTTTATGACAGAAAATCCGCAAATGACCGGGGATTCTGCGTTGTCAATCACCGTCCCCGGGGCGGTGGCAGGCAACTCCGCGGCTTTATTCACAGGGTCCAGCGGCTCAGCCCAAGAATGAGTGAATTACGAGCCAAACCGGTCAACACGCTCCATAAGAACTCTGTAACCCCTTGAAGAAACAACTTAAAATTACCTGCTCATTTTTTGACCAAGGTAACAAATATGCAATCTGGCCGCGAAAACGCGCCCCTGCGGCGAGGGTAGTCCACAGAGTTGTCCACAGCTTCTGTGGATAAGGAACCGCCGCCGGGCGCTCATGCCGCGGCGGGGAGCTTGAGGGGAGGCGACACTGCCGCTAAACTCCCGCGCCCTTTAACTTGCGTGGCCGCCGCCCCATAAAGCCCGGTACGCCCCTATCTTTCTGAACGCTGTGAGCCCGCCATGAAAGCCGCGATCCACCCCGAATATAAAGAGATCACCGTCAGCTGCACCTGCGGCAACACGTTCAAGACGAGCTCGACCCTGGGTCATGACCTGCAGGTCGAAGTGTGCTCGAACTGCCACCCTTTCTATACGGGCAAGCAGAAGATCGTCGACACGGCCGGGCGCGTGGACAAGTTCCGTAAGAAGTACGCTGCCGCGGGCGCGAAGTAACGCGTCCCGAAGCGAGCGCGGGAACGCCGCGCCGATCCGATCTTTCTTGCTGCCCGGCGCGCCCGTTCGCGCAGCGCACCCAACCTGCAATTACCTGCGCCGGCGCGCCGCCGTCGTCCATGGAGACGATGCGCAACCTCGCCTGAAGGAAGATGTCCATCCTACCCGTGAGTAGGACGGCCCCTGCCTTGATTCGGCGCACGGACCATGTAAACCTCCCGCGTGCACGCGCCACCGGCGTCACGTGGTGCTGCAATCATCCTGCCCACACGGAAAGCGGCGGCGTAAATGACTGAGAAGAGCGGCGAGACATTCGAGCTCAGCGACCGCGCCACCGGGCGCAGCGCGCAGCTGCCCGTGCGCACGGGAACCTTGGGGCCCGCAGCGCTCGACATCGCCAACCTCTACCGGGACCTGGACGTCTTCACCTACGATCCCGGGTTCGGCGCGACGGCGGCCACCGAGAGCCGCATTACCTATATCGACGGCGATGCGGGCGTGCTGCTCTACCGCGGCTACCCGATCGAGCAGCTCGCCGAGCGCAGCTCCTTCATGGAGGTGGCGTACCTGATCCTGATCGGGGAGCTGCCGACGGCAAGGCAGCTGCAGGAGTTCACCGGCAACATCCGTTATCACACGATGATCAACGAGTGGATGCTGCGTTTCTTCAATGCCTTTCACCACAACGCGCACCCGATGGCGATGGTCTCGGGCGTGGTGGCCTCGATGTCGGCCTTCTATCACGACACGATGGACATCCATAATCCGCGCCACCGCGAGATCTTCGCGCACCGCATCATCGCCAAGATTCCGACCATCGCGGCCGCCGCGCACAAACACTCCCTCGGGCAGCCGTTCATCTATCCGCGCAACGATTTGGATTACGCCGCGAACGTGCTCAACATGCTGTTCGCGGTGCCGTGCGAGCCCTACAAGCTCGACCCGATTGCCGCCAAAGCACTCGACCTGCTGTTCGTGCTGCACGCGGATCACGAGCAGAACGCGAGCACCTCGACGGTGCGGCTCGCCGGCAGCACCGGCGCGAACCCGTACGCGGCGATCTCCGCAGGCGTTTCGGCGCTGTGGGGCCCGGCACACGGGGGCGCGAACGAGGCGGTGCTGGCGATGCTCGAGCAGATCGGCACGGCCGACAACATCCCGAAGTTCCTGGCGATGGCCAAGGACAAGTCGAGCCACTTTCGCCTCATGGGGTTTGGGCACCGCGTCTACAAGAACTTTGATCCGCGCGCCAAGATCATCCGCGAGATGTGCCACAAGGTGCTCGCGCAGCTCGGACGCAGCGACAATCCGCTGCTTGAGCTGGCATTGCGGCTCGAGGAGATCGCACTCAAGGACGACTACTTCATCGAGCGCAAGCTCTACCCGAATGTCGACTTCTACTCCGGGGTCATCTACAGCGCCATCGGCATTCCACGCTCGATGTTCACGGTGATGTTTGCCATCGCGCGCACCGTGGGCTGGGTGGCGCACTGGCAGGAGATGATTTCCGATCCGGCCATGCGTATCGGTCGGCCGCGGCAGCTGTACACCGGCCCGACGCGACGCGAGTACGTGGACATCAAGAAGCGCACCTGATGCGCTGGCGCCTCACGCGGCGCTCGCTGAGGCCGCTAGGAGCGCTCGAGCAGCGCCTCCACTTCGAGAGCGTTGGCGCGGCGCATCGGCCGCCCGTCCACCGGGCTCACTGGCGCCTGGCGGATCCCCTCGGGTGGGAACACCGTCGCTTCGATCGACTGCTCGTCCATCTCGAAGCGCACCCCGGGAAAGGCGCGAATGCGCTCGGCGTTGAGTTTTACGCGCCGCTCGGTCACCTCGTGCGGGATGCCCTGATCGATGAGCTTCAGGGTCACCGATTCGGCACGGTCGGCGAACAGGTGCAACTGCACCCCGGAGTGCTCGGTCGCGGTGCCGGAGAGCACCGCGCCCACCAGGCGCGGCTCAAATTCGTGCAGGTAGCGCATGGCCGAGAGCGCGGCGCTGCGCTGCGCGTGCAGCGCCTGCAGGTGCGAGGCGCCGCCGAAGAGGCGCTGGTAGGCCGCGAGTGCCTCCTCGATCTCGCTGTTCTTCGGCAGGAGCGCCGCCCCGTCGCTGACGCCGAGGCGCTCGGCGGCCTTGCGCTTGGCGACCAGGAAATCACGGATGCCGTGCTCGGCCATGATGCGCGCGGCCTCCTGCGCCAGAGCGCGCCGCAGGTTGTCGCCGCGCGTCGCGTGTCGCTTCACTCTCATCGCGTTCAGAAGATCGGTTCGCCGCTCGCCTGGGCCTGCTGGCCCTGTGCCACCGCCGCCGCATCCTGGGCCGAGGGCAGATGATCCGCCATGAAAATCTCCGGCACGCCGTTGGGATTCTCCGCGCTCACGAGCGTGCCGTTCTCCGGGGAGATGCGCAAGGTCACGATGCCGTCGGGCATCGCGCGGCGCTCTTCGGTCACACCCTTGAGCGCCTCGCCCATGAAGTTGATCCAGATCGGCAACGCGGTGTGCGCACCTTCCTCCGCCTCCCCGAGCGGGCGCTCCTGGTCGAATCCCACCCACACGGTGGCCACCAGAAAGGGCGTAAAGCCGTTGAACCAGGTGTCCTTGGCCTCGTTCGTCGTGCCGGTCTTGCCGGCGATGTCGCTGCGGTTAAGCGAGCGTGCGCGCACGCCGGTGCCGCGCTTGATGACATCGGCCATCATGTCGTCCATGACGTAGGCGTTCTGAGCGGTGATGACGCGCGGGGCGACCTCCGCGGGCGGCAGCGGCGCCGGCTCGCCCTGCGTGGCATCGGCGACCCGCACCGCCTGCGCGCCCTGCTCGCCGGGCACCCCGGCAGCGGCGCGCTGCTCGCACTGCGGGCACACGCGGCGCGGCGCGGCGTGCCACACCACCTGTCCGGCGCCATCCTCGATGCGCTCGATGAAGTAGGGCAGCACGCGGTAGCCGCCGTTGGCAAACACCGCATAGCCGGCGGCCAGATCAAGCGGCGTCACCTCCATCGTGCCGAGCGCCATGGTCAGATCGTGCGGCAGCGTCTTCGGATCGAAACCGAAGCGCGGGACGTAGTCGATCGCGGCCTGGATGCCGATCTCCTTGAGAATGCGGATCGAGACCAGGTTGCGCGAGTGCACCAGCGCCTCGCGCATGCGCGTCGGCCCGCCGAACTCACGCTCGACGTTCTCCGGGCGCCACGTGTCCTCGTTGCCGCTGCCATCGAGCACGATCGGCGCATCGAGGATCACGCTTGCGGGGGTGAAGCCGTGCTCGAGGGCCGCCGAGTACAGGAAGGGCTTGAAGCCCGAGCCGGGCAGGCGCCGCGCCTGCGTGACGCGGTTGTACTTGTTGGTGAAGTAGTCAAACCCTCCGACGAGGGCGACGATGCTGCCATCATTCGGATCGAGTGCCACGAGCGCGCTCTGGGCCTCGGGAATCTGGCCGAGCTGCGCGTGGCCCTTGCCGTCGGCGACCACATAGATGACGTCCCCGCGCGCGAGGATCTGCGCGGCTTCCTTCGGCGCCGGCCCCACGGTCTCGTTGCGCAGCTCCTTGCGCGCCCAGGACAGCCCCTCCCACTCGATCTCGACCGGACCCAGGGCCTTCACGTAAACGCGCGCGCTCTTGTCCGCCACGGCAAGGACGATCGCCGGGGAGAGATTGCCGATCGCGGCATACTCATCCACCAGGTCATCGTAGTCCGGCTCCCCATGGGCGGGCAGCTCGACGTGACCGGCCGGTCCGCGCCAGCCGTGGCGGCGGTCGTACTCGATGAGTCCGACCCGCACGGC
Source organism: Steroidobacteraceae bacterium (assembly GCA_035488075.1). Lineage (GTDB taxonomy): Bacteria > Pseudomonadota > Gammaproteobacteria > Steroidobacterales > Steroidobacteraceae > 13-2-20CM-66-19. The sequence goes on from DATHLO010000252.1 coordinate 13,756, forward strand.
GCGGTTGGCATCCGCCTGCAGCCGTCCGTCGATGGTGGTGTAGACCTTGTAGCCGGCGCTCTCGGCGCTCGGGCCAAAGCGCTGGCGCAGCTCGAGGCGCGCCATCTCGGCGACGTACGGGGCCTCGACGTCAAAGAGCGGCGCGTGCGCGCGCGCTTCCATCGGTTCCTTGTTGGCCGCCTCGGCGGTGGCGGCATTGATGTAGCCGAGTTCACGCATGCGCCGCAGCACGTAGGCGCGCCGGCCGGTGGCGGCCTGCGGATCGGTGATCGGGTTATAGCGCGAGGGCGCCTTCGGCAGCCCCGCAATGGTCGCCGCTTCCGCGACGTCGAGCTTGTCGAGGGTCTTGCCAAAGAAGGCTTCCGCGGCCGCCGCGACGCCGTAGGCGCGCTGCCCGAAGAAGATGACGTTCAGGTACAGACCGAAGATCTCCTGCTTGCTGAACTCGTGCTCCATGCGGTAAGTGACGAAGGTTTCCTGCAGCTTGCGCCGCGCGGTCTTATCAAGACTGAGGAACATGTTGCGCGCCGCCTGCATCGTGATGGTGCTGGCGCCCTGGGACTTGTCCCCCGAGACCACATCGACGAGCACGGCGCGCACGACGCCGAAGTAGTCGATGCCGTGGTGCTCGAAGAAGCGTTCGTCCTCGGCGGCGAGGAAGGCGTGCTTGACGAGCTCAGGAATCTGGTCGTAGGTGACCGGGATGCGCCGCTGCTCGCCGATCTGCGCGATCAGCGCCCCGGTGCGCGTGTAGAC
>DATHLO010000253.1:0-4430 GCA_035488075.1 Steroidobacteraceae bacterium
ATTACGTCACGCGCCGCAGCGCGGAGCTGAGCAGCGCCGCGTAAACGCGGACGGCCGCTTGCCCAGCGCCCATGACCGAGTGGATCGCCAACGCGCGCATGTATGCGGTCACGCCTGCCGTGGAGCTCGCGTGGCGCGAGCTGCTCGGCCACATCGCGCACGAGTCCGGCGTCGCGCTGCAGTACCTGCGCTATCCGGCGCCGCAGCCCCTCGAGCTGCTGTGGGGGCGCGCGGATCTGGGAGCGGTGTTTATGTGCGGGTACCCGGTGGCGCTGAAACTTGCGCCCGTCACGGCGCTCGCCGCCCCGATTCCGCGCGCGCCCTGGGCGCAGGGCCGCGCGCTCTATCGCACCGATCTCATCGTGCGCGAGGACGCACCCTATCAGCGCCTGGAGGACACCTTCGGCGGCCGGGCGGGCTGGACGGTGAGTCATTCGCAGTCGGGCTTCAATGCCTTCCGGCACGAGCTACTCAGCTACCGCAGCGCCGCGCGCCCGACGCTCTATGCGCGCATGCTCGGCGACCTGGTGACCGCGCGCCGCGTGCTCGATGCCGTGCGCGACGGGAGCATCGACATCGGGCCCCTGGACGCGTACTGGCATTTGCTGCTTGCGCGGCATGCCCCGGAGCTCACCACGGGCATCCGCGTGCTCGCCTCCACGCCGCTCACCCCGATGCCTGCGTTCGTCGCCGCGGCGCACGCGCCAGCGCAGCACGTCGCGCGCCTGCGCGCCGCGTTCCTGGACGCGCAGCGCCGCCCCTGGTTCGGTGCGCTGTCGGATGTGCTGCTACTGGAGGGCTTCGCGCCGGCGAACAACGCCGCGTACGAGGGGCTCTTGGAATGGGATCGGCAGGCGCAGGCGGCCGGCTACACGCTGCCCGCCTGACTTAAGAGGCTTACGCGGGCAGAAGCGGTACGCGCCCGCTTGGGTGCTCGAGCACGTCGTGCGACCGAAACATGTAGCGGCGCGCCACATCGAAATAGGTCTGGTACAGCAGCCCGCCGTTGGCGGCGATCAGTCGCTCGCGGATCACGCGGTAGCGCGCCGGATACTCGTACCACGGCACCAGCGGCGATTCGTGGTGCAGCGAGTGCAGGTTATTGAACAGGAACAGTGGTCCGAGGATCCAGGAGCCCTCGACGATCGCGATGCGCTGCGGCGCCTCAGGCTTGGCGCGATGCTCGGCAAATGAACGGATCAGCTGGATACCGTTGGCGGGAACCACCACGCCGATGAAATAAAGCCACAGCGGCATGCCACACACGTACTTCAGCCACGCGATGACCGGCACGCACCACAGCAGGTGCTCAAGCCACAGCGTGCGCAGGTTGCCACTCTGCCCGCGCGCGAGCGCGCGCACGTCGCCGTACACGAACGCCCCGATGCGCCAGAACGAGCCAATGAGGATGCGTCCGGCGAGTGTCTGCTGCAGCCGCAAGAGCGCACGCGAGAGTGCACTCAGCCGCGCCCAGTCCTCGGGGCGCCAGTAAAAAGACTCCGGATCATCGAGCGGGTCGGTGAGACGCGCGTCGATGTGGTGAATGCGATGCAACTGCCGGTAGCGCTCAAACGGCAGCCACAGCGACAAGGGCACGATACCGAGCAAGCGATTCGCGGTGTGCCAGCGCGTGGGATGTCCGTGCACGATCTCGTGCTGCAGCGAGCTGTGCAGCGTCACGAGCACAATCGCCGCGCACACGACCAGCGCGAGCGGCCAGCGGCTGTAGGAGAAGGTTACGGTGAGCCATCCGGCATAAACGCCGGAAATAAGCAGCAGCGTCGGCACTTCCAAAGTGCGCCGGCGGCCGCGAACTGCGAGTGCGGCCGAGGCGTCCCGATTGGACGCGGCAGCGATCAATTTATAGGCACTCATCCGACAACACCCCCGCCCGACCACGGGAATCGGGGACTGAACTAACCCTCCATTGCCGGGAACGGAATCCACAAAGATTCTAGCGGAAGCGCGGTCACGCCGCCCGTATAGCCCACGCTTTCCGCGAGGCCGGTCTCACTCGGTTTGGACCGTCCGGCACACCCGTCGTTCGAAGGCCACCATCCCCTCGTACAGCAGCACCGCCATGAGCGCCGTGACCAGCCCGCCCTGCAGGACGAAGGCCGTATTGTTGGAGAGCAGGCCGGCGATGATCACCTCACCCATACCCTTGGCGGCGACGGTGGAGCCGATGGTGGCGGTGCCGACATTGATCACCAGGGACAAACGAATTCCCTCAAGAATCAATGGCATAGCCAGAGGCAGCTCGACTGACAGGAGCCGCTGGCGGGCGCTCATGCCCATACCGCTGGCGGCCTCGAGTACCGCCGGGGGGGTCGTCTGCAGCGCCACGATCGTGTTCTCAAAGATCGGCAACAGCCCGTAGGCAAAAAGCGCGATCAGGGTTGGCTTCTCGCCAAAGCCGATCAGGGGGACGGTCACGGCGAGCACCGCCACAGGCGGAAAGGTCTGGCCGATATTGACGAGCGTGCGCGAGAGCGGCAGGAACTCGCGGCCGGCCGGACGCGTCACCAGAACCCCAAGGCCCACGGCCACCACGGTACTCGCGGCCGCCGCCACACACACGGTGCCAAGGTGTGCGAGCGCGAGGCTCAGAAGATTGCCCTGGTCGTAAATGGCGGGTGCGCCAAACTGGGTCAGCGGGGCGAATACGGGCGCAAACTTCTGCGGCACGAGCAGAAAGGCGACAAGCAGCGCGAGCGCCATGAATCGCAGCGCGGTGGCGATGCGCATCAGGGGGGCCTGCCGTGCGCGAGGATCGCCGCGAGCGTCAAGTGCCCGCGGGGCGTGCCGTCTGCATCCACCACGAGCGCCGAATCAGCGCCCGACCAGAGAATCTGCGACAGCGCATCACGCAGTGAGGCAGCGGCGGGCACCTGCGGTCCGCTCGAGCCCCCCGGCACGGCCACCTCCCCTGCCGTGGTCAGCGACAAAAGCCGCATGGCACGATCGGCGAGCCCGGTCATGCGCGAGACGAACGGGTCAGTCGGGCGCGTCAAGAGCGCCGTCGGCCGGTCGTACTGCAGCACGCGCCCCTGGCTCATCACGGCCACGCGATCCCCGAGCAGGAACGCCTCGTCCATATCGTGCGTCACGAGCACGATGGTCGTGCCGAAGCGGCGCTGGATATCGAGCAGGTCCTCCTGCGCCTTGGCGCGGATGATCGGATCGAGCGCACCGAAGGGCTCATCCATGAGCAGCACCGCAGGCTCCGCCGCGAGTGCGCGCGCGACGCCGACGCGCTGCTGCTGTCCGCCGGAGAGCTGGTGCGGGAAAGCCTGCGCATAGGCGCCCGGATCGAGCTGAAAGACGCGCAGCAGCTCATCCACCCGCGCCGCCACGCGGGCGCTGCTCCAGCGAAGCAGCCGCGGCACGGTCGCGATGTTCTCCGCCACCGTGCGATGCGGGAAGAGACCATTCCCCTGGATGACGTAGCCGATGCGACGCCGCAGCAGATACGCCGGCTCCGCGCGCGTGTCCTTGCCCTCGATGAGAACCTGGCCGGCGCTCGGTTCGATCAGGCGGTTGATCATGCGCAGCAGCGTCGATTTGCCGGAACCGGAGGTGCCCACGATCACCGTGATCGAATTGCTCTCGATGAGCATCGACACGTCGTTGACCACGGTCGCCGCGCCGTATCGCTTGGTGAGATTCTCAACCGCAATCATCGCTTCGCCCGATCCATGACTTCCACCAGCGCATCGAGAATCACCGCCGCGGAGAAGGCCAGCACCACGATCGGAATGGCGCCCAGCAGCACCAGGTCGATCGCGGTTTGTCCGATACCCTGGAACACGAAGGTACCCAGACCGCCGCCACCGATGAGCGCCGCGACGGTTACCATGCCGATGTTCTGCACCAGCACGATGCGGATTCCGGTCAGTATCACCGGCAGCGCGAGCGGTAGCTCGATGCGCACCAGCACCTGAGTGTTGGTCATGCCCATGCCGCGCGCGGCCTCCACTGCGGCGCGCGAGACGCGCATGAGCCCCAGCACCGTGTTGGCGACGATCGGCAGCAACGAGTAGAGAAACAGTGCCAGCGCTGCGGGCGCCGCGCCGATGCCACGGATGCCGAAGCGCTCGGCGAGCGGCACCGCGGCGGCGAGCGCGCCCAGCGGTGCCATGAGAATGCCAAAGAGCGCAATCGCGGGGATGGTCTGAATCACATTGAGGGTGCCGAGGATACCCTCGCGCAGCCGCGGCGCGCGGTAGCAGAAAATACCAAGCGGCAGCCCCACCACCGCCGCCGCGCCGAGCGAGCCGAGCGCCAGGAGAATGTGCTGGCGCAGCTCGTGCGCGAAGCGCCCGGCGTTGACCGCGTACTCGCGCATCACCGAGAGATGGTCGAACAGCCCGGAGGCGAGCGCCAGCACACTCACGCCCAGAAAGATCAGCAGGAACAGGATGCGCCTG
>DATHLO010000254.1:0-3464 GCA_035488075.1 Steroidobacteraceae bacterium
AAGGCGCAGTCGGACCGCGGCGACACGGCCCTGTCCATCGCGCGCGCCAAGGGCGACGAGAAGATCATCAAACTCCTGGATGAATCTGGCGCTCATCCGGGAGCCTAGAGCGCACGGGCTGTGGCGAGATGCAAGAAACAAGAAAACCGAGGCGCGCAGTGCTTGAGCGAACCCTGATTGTTGCCGTGGCGGGCCTGATGTCCTCCCTGACCTGTGCGCAATCCCAGGCCCCGCCGCCGGCCCCCGCCGCAGGCCAAGCGCCAGCACAGGCTGCGCCGGCGGCCGGCGGCACGATGACCCCAATCCAGCGCGCCGATTCAGCCCCGCAGGGGACGCTGAAGAACCCCTACAAGGATACGGATGCGGCCGCGGTCGAGGCCGGCGGCAAGCTGTACCTGAATTACGGCTGCAACGGGTGCCACGGGGGCACCGGCGGCGGGGGCATGTGTCCGCCGCTCACCAACGATACCTGGGTGTACGGCGGTGACGACGATACGCTCTTTCGGCTGGTCGCCTACGGCACCCAGATCCTGATGAGTAAGGGCTATAGCCGCAAGGCCCAGGAGAACGTCGTAGGCCCCATGCCGCAGATGGGGCAGCTGGTGAAGACGGACGATGATTTGTGGCGCATTCTTGCGTTCATACGGTCCAACTACCACGGGGCGCCGGAGTGTAAGTTCGGCTGCACGGGTAACTAGACCGTCGGCGTGTCGATTGGTCGAGGGGGAGCTTAGTTATGATGCGTGCGCGACCGGCGTCCCATACTCATGCGGACCTCATCGGCAATCTGGTCCGCAGGCACGGACCGGAGCTTCCGATACCCGAGGTCGTCCGGAGCTCCTGGAGCCGCTGCCTCAACAACTACGCGCTCGATCCGCAGGAGATCAAACGCCCGAGCAGCGTCGAGCAGGCGGATCTGCAGGCGCGCCGCGAGCGCCTGGGCGTGCTGCTCGGCATCGCCCGCATCGAGATGGAGGCCTTGAGCAAGCTCATCAAGCACTCCGAATACAGCATCATGCTCACCGATCGCGACGGGGTCATCCTCAGCCACGTCGGCGACACCGGTTTCTCGGCCACGGCCCGCCGCAGCGGCTTTCGCGAGGGCGTCATGTGGGGCGAGCGGGAGATGGGCACCAACGGCATGGGGACCTGCCTCACCACCGGGCGCTCGGTGGTCATTCATCGCACCGATCATTTTCTCGCCCAGAACACCGCGCTCACCTGCTGCGCAGCGCCGATCTTCGACATGCGCGGCGAGCTGCTCGCGGCGCTGGACATCTCCGGCTCCTCCTCCAATCCCCAGAGCCACACCCTGGCGCTGGTGGAGATGGCGGCGCAGAACGTGGAGAACCGCACCCTGCTGAGCGGCTGCCGGGACCTGCACCTGGTGCGCTTCCACCGCTGCGCTGAGTTCGTGAGCACGCCGGGCGAGGGCGTGCTGGCGTTCGATGACCAGGGGGTCATCAAGGGTGTCAATCGTGCGGCGCTCACGCTCCTCGGGCAGCGCGCGCACGAGTTAGTGTGCGGTCAACGCGTCGAGCAGGTGCTCGATACCAACCTTGCCACGCTGATGCGCATCGCCGCGCAGCGCGGCTATCGCGCCGAGGCCCTGAGCCCGAAAGTCTCGCAGCGGCGCTGGTTCGCCACCGTGCACGCACCGGATGCGCCGCGGCGTACACAGGTTCCGGTCAGTGGCGGCGCGGACGGCGCGGCGCTCGAGGCGCGCGGCTCGCTCGAGTGCCTGCATTCGTCTGATCCGACGATGATGCACAACGTGGAGGTGCTGCGGCGGGTGATCGACCGGGACATCTCGGTGCTGCTGCTCGGGGAAACGGGGACCGGCAAGGGTTTCTGCGCGCGTGCCATTCACAACGCCAGCAACCGCGCCGACAAACCCTTCGTCACGGTCAACTGCGCGGCCATCCCCGAGACCCTGATCGAGAGCGAACTGTTCGGCCACAAGGCCGGTGCCTTTACCGGCGCCACACGCGAGGGCGGCGTGGGCCGCATCCTGCAGGCGAACGGTGGCACGCTGTTCCTGGATGAGATCGGCGACATGCCGGTCGCGCTGCAGACGCGCCTGCTGAACGTGATCGAAGACCGCGAGGTCATGCCACTCGGAGCGAGCAAGGTGGTGAGCGTCGATGTGCGCGTCATCAGTGCCACGCAGCATCATCCGCTGGATCTGATCGCCAAGGGGCAGTTCCGCGAGGATCTCTACTATCGCTTGAACGGCATCACCGTGCGCCTGCCGCCGGTGCGCCAGCGCACCGACAGCGCAGAACTCATCAATAAGCTGTTGCGCGCCGAAGCTGGCACGGGCGGCATCGAGATCGAGCCGGCGCTGATGGAGCATCTGGTGCGCCATAGCTGGCCCGGCAATGTGCGCCAGCTGCGTAACGTCCTGCGCACCATGCTCGCGCTGCGCACCGGCGAGCGGCTGACGCTCGCAGATTTCAACGAGGAGTGGCTCGCCGGCGCGGCCGCCGAAGAAGCACCGGCCGGGGAGATCGAGGCGGCCCTGGACGTGGACGGCGAGAGCGTCCTGAGCGGCGCGGAGCGCGAGGCGCTGCGGCGCATGCTCGAGTCGTGCCAGTGGAACGTCAGCGCGGCGGCCGCCCGCCTGCACATCAGCCGGCGCACCATCTATCGCAAGATTCATCGACATGGACTCCTGCGGCACGTTCAGCACCTCGGAGCAGGCGCGCAGGAGTGCGAGTGAGTTCCTGAGGGGGCTCTCAAGAACCGTCTACTACAAACCCAAGAGGCGAGGCACGACTAACATGGCAATCAAGATTCATCCCTCGGTTGATAACGGAGTCAAGAAGGGCACGCCCGGCTTCGCCGGCGGTACGCTCACCTGCAAGTGCAGCAGCAACCCGGTGACCGTGACGATCGGCTCGAACGTCGCCTTCAACCACGCCTGCGGCTGCACCAAGTGCTGGAAGCCCGCGGGCGCCACGTTCTCTATCGTCGGCGTCGGCGGTCGTGACAAGGTCACGGTGACCGCGAACGGCAACAAGCTGAAGATCGTCGATGAGAAAGCGGCCATCCAGCGCCACGCCTGCACCGGCTGCGGCGTGCACATGTACGGGCGCATCGAGAACAAGAACCATCCTTTCTACGGCTTTGACTTCTTCCACACCGAATTGTCCAAGGATCAGGGCTGGGAGGAGCCGCGCTTTGCGGCCTTCGTGTCTTCGATCATCGAGTCAGGCACGAAGCCGGACCAGATGGGCGCGGTGCGCGCGCGGTTGAAGGAGCTGGGCCTGGAGCCGTACGACTGTCTGTCCCCGGCGCTCATGGATCTGATCGCGACCCATACGGCGAAAGCCAAGGGCGTCCTGGCCGCCTGAGCGGCGCGTCGTGCTCGGAGGGCCCCGCGCTGCGCGGGGCCCTTTCTTCGGACTCCTCACCGCCTCCGAATCAGGAACCTGTCAGCCATGAAAACACGTGCTGCTATC
>DATHLO010000255.1:0-5821 GCA_035488075.1 Steroidobacteraceae bacterium
CACCATCGAGCACACCGGCGCGATCCCGCTGGAACTGCGCCGGCCGATCGGCAACCGCATCTACGGCTGCGATGACTGCCAGCTCGTGTGCCCCTGGAACAAATTTGCGCAGGCCGCCGCGCATCCGGATTTCAAGGTGCGTCACGAACTTGACGCCGCCGCGTTGCCGCAGCTGTTTCGCTGGAGCGCGAGTGAGTTTGAGGAGCGCATGCGCGGCTCGGCGATCTACCGCATCGGCTACGAGCGCTGGTCGCGCAACATCGCGGTCGCCCTCGGCAACGCACCGAGCACCCCGCAGGTCATCCGTGCGCTCGAGGAGCGGCGCGCGGATCCGTCCGCCCTGGTGCGCGAGCACGTGGCGTGGGCGCTCGCGCAGCACCGGCACGCGGCCTGAGCCTGCTTGCGCGGCGCGGCCGCTAGGGACGCGTGACGCGGATGTTGTCGATGAGACGCGCCTTGCTCAGGCGCGCCGCGGTGAGCACCACGAGCTCGCGCGTCTGCGCGACCGGGGCATTCAGGTCCGTGGCCTGACGGACGGCAAAGTAATCCGGGTGCAGATCGGCTTCCTCGAGCGCGCGAAATCCTGAGCGCTCGATGCTCGCGAAGTCCGCATCACCTGCCGCCAGGCGCTTGGCGGCCGCAACCAGCGTGGCGTAGATGATCGGAGCGCGCGCGCGCTCCGCAACCGTGAGGTACTGATTGCGCGAACTCATCGCCACCGTGTCGGCGTCGCGCACGGTGGGTGCGGCCACGATCTCCACCGGCATGCACAGGTCCGCCACCATGCGGCGGATGATGGTGAGCTGCTGGTAATCCTTCTCGCCAAACACCGCGATCTGCGGCTCGACGATGTGCAGGAGCTTGGCGACGACGGTGCTCACGCCCTCGAAGTGCCCAGGGCGAAACTCGCCATCCAGAATGCGCGACAAGCCCGGTACCTCGACCTTGGTGGCGCGCCCGGAACCGTGCGGATAGATCTCCGCCACGTCCGGCATGAACATGAGATCGCAGCCCGCGGCGGCCAGCATGCGCTCATCGTCGCGCGGCGTACGCGGATAGTGGGCGAAGTCTTCATTCGGCCCGAACTGCATCGGATTGACGAAAATGCTGGCCACGAAGCGCTCACCGCGCTGCCGCGCCAGCTCGATCAGACTGACGTGCCCGGGGTGCAGGTTGCCCATGGTCGGCACGAAGGCGACGCGCAGTCCCTCGCGATGCCAGCCGCGCACGCGCGCGCGCACGGCGGCGATGGTGGTGACCGTCTCCATCTACTGGAACGCGTGTTCGGGCGCCGGGTACTCGCCCTGCTTCACGGCACGCACGTAGCGCTGCAGTGCGTCGAGATTGCCGTGCGCACCTTCCATGAAGTTGCGCACGAAGCGCGGCTTACGCCCGGTAGTGATATCGAGCATGTCATACGTGACCAGGATCTGCCCGTCGGTGCCGGCACCTGCACCGATGCCGATGACCGGCACCTGCAGAGCGTCGGTAATCGTCTGGCCGAGGCTTGCGGGTATGCACTCCAGCAGCACGATATCCGCGCCGGCCGCTTCCAGCTGGCGCGCCTCCTCGAGCAGCCGCGCGGCGGTCTCGCGCTCGCGCCCCTGCACGCGAAACCCGCCGGTCTTGTGCACCGACTGCGGCTTCAGTCCCACGTGCGCGCACACGGCGATGTCGTGGCCGCTCAGGAACTCGACAATCTCGGTTTGCTTGCCGCCGGACTCGAGCTTCACCATCTTGGCACCGCCTTCCTGCATCAGGCGCACGGAATGCGCGAGCGCGAGATCGCGGGAGGGGTAGCTCATGAAGGGCAGATCGGCGATGAGGAACGGGCGGTGCAGCCCGCGCGCCACCGCGGCGGTGTGATACACCATGTGGTCCATGGTGACCGGCACGGTGGTGTCGTAGCCCTGAATCACCATGCCGAGCGAATCACCGACCAGCACGACATCGACGTCGGCCGTGTCCAGCAGCACCGCGAAGCTCGCATCATAACAGGTGAGACTGGCGATCTTCTCGCCGTCCGCCTTCATGCGTGCGAGCGTTGCGAGCGTGACCGGCGGCCGGCTCACATCGCGCTGCAGGTGCGTGTACATGAGGGCGGAGTGTAGCTAGATCGCGCGGCTGCGCAACGGGTTGTAGTACAGGCGCCCGCGCGTCATGCGCTTGATCGCCGCCAGGAGCTCATCGTAGTCGCGCTGGTTGGCGATCGGGTCAATGGAGGCGGCGTTTACGATCAAAAGCGGCGCCGCGGCGAACTCGTGGAAGAAGCGCGCGTACGCCTCGTTGAGGCGCTCCAGGTACTGCCGGTCGATGTATTGTTCGTAGTCGACGCCGCGCTTGGCGATGCGCTCGATGAGCACGTCCACGGGTGCCTGCAGATACACCACGAGGTCCGGTTTGGGCGCCTGGATGTCGAGTTTCGCGTACAGCTGCTCGTAGAGCGCGTATTCGGCCTCATCCAGGGTCACGCGTGCGAACAGGCGGTCCTTTTCCAGGAGGTAGTCCGCCACGCGTACCGGGGCAAACAGGTCCGCCTGCTTCAGGGCCGCAAGCTGCTGCGCGCGCTGCAAGAGAAAGTACAGTTGCGTCGGCAAGGCGCCGGCGCGTGGATTCTTGTAGAAACGCTCGAGGAACGGATTCTGTGCAGCGTGCTCGAGCACCTCCTGAGCGGCAAGGCTGGTACACAGCCGCCGCGCCAGGCTCGTCTTGCCGACGCCGATCGGTCCTTCGACGACGATGTATTTGTGAGTCGGTTCGCTCGCCATGTGTTTACAAGAGACTCAGCCCCTCGGAGGTAACGCGCCCCTTGAGCTCGGTCACACGTCCGAGCCCGGGCAGCTCAAGATCGGGGGCAATGTCCGAGAGAGGATACAGAACGAAGTTACGCTCCACTATCCCAGGATGCGGCAGGATCAGCGTCGGATCGGCGCGTCGCTCACACGCAAAGACGAGCAGATCCAGATCCAGCACTCGCGGCCCCCAGCGCTCGCGCGCGGCCGGACGGCCGGAAGCGCTCTCGAGCGCCCGCAGCTCCTGCAGCAGCTCGTGCGCGGATAGCTGCGTCAGCACTCCGACGGCAGCGTTAACGAAGTCCGGTTGCGCGATCGGGCCGAAGGGACGCGAGCGGTAAAGCCGCGACACGAGCACTCGGCGCGAGCGGGGCAGCGTCGCGAGACGCTCGATCGCGAGTTCCACCTGCGAGCGAGGGTCGCTGATATTGCTGCCCACGCCGACGTAGGCCGGTTGCCAGATCTGCATGTCGCCGGTTGGCTCAGGCGGAACTGGCAGCGCCCGAGCGGCGGCGCCGGCGGCGGCCACGGCGGGGGGCGCCGGAGGGCGCGCGCGTGTCCCCGGCGAGCGCATCCGCCATACGGCCGCGTTCCTCGACCGAGACCTCCTGCAGACGGGTCCACCAATCGGCCATCTCGCGCGGCGCCAGTCCGAACTCCGCGCGCAGCAGCAGCAGATCATAGGCGGCCCGAAAGCGCGGGTGCTCCAGTGCACGCAGTGCGCGCCGGCCGCGCGGGTGCTCGAGGCGCGGCTGCAGGGCAAACATCTCGCGCACGCCGAGTGTGAAGCGTCGCGGAATGGCAAGGCGGGTCTGTGCCTCACGGGTGGCCCGATCGCAGGCATCCAGGATCGTGGACATCTCGTGCCAGCGCTGCGGGGGCGTGGCTTCGATGATGCCCGCAATGGGGCCATATAAAAGGAGTGCGAAGAGAAAGGTAGGCGTTACCGGCTTATCAGCCAGCACGCGCGCATCGGTATTTTTGAGCCCCTGCAGCAACAGCTTCTCGACCAGGCTGCCCGGATGGGAACTGAAGTACGCCTCCACGCTCGGTAGCAGCGCCGCGAGCAGCCCGCGGCGGCGCAGAACTTCGAAGCTGCGCGCCCCGTGACCGGTCAGAAAGAGCTTCAGAGTCTCATCAAAAAGCCGTGCGGGCGGCACGCCGGCGATAAGGTCACGCAGCGGCCCGAGGAGTGCAGCCGTGGCCGGGTCGATGCTAAAGCCGAGCTTCGCCTCAAAGCGCGCCGCGCGCAGCATGCGCACCGGGTCTTCGCGAAAACGGGTTTCCGGATCGCCGATGAGTCTGAGGGTGCGCGCGGCAATGTCCTGGACCCCCCCGACGTAATCCCAGATCGAGAAGTCGGCGATGTTGTAGTAGAGCGCGTTGGCCGTGAAATCGCGTCGCCATACGTCCTCGTCGATCGTGCCATACACATTGTCGCGCAGGATGCGTCCCGAGGCATCGAACGCGCGGTCGATCGAATCGTCACGATCGCCCTCCGCCGCGCGGGCGAGCGGTGCCGTGGCTTCATCGTCCAGCGCAGGCTCGTCGAGCTCAGGCACCTCGCCGTCCTCCGGATCGGCCGGCGGCAGAGGCTCATCGCCCTGCGAAGGGGCGCTCGTGGCCCGAAAGGTTGCGACCTCGATGGTCTCCCGACCGAAGAACACGTGCGCCAGGCGAAAGCGCCGGCCGACGAGGCGAGAGTTGCGGAACAGTCGCTTCACCTGTTCGGGCAGCGCGTCAGTGGCGACGTCGAAATCCTTCGGCTCCAAACCCAACAGCAGATCGCGCACGCAGCCGCCGACTAAGAACCCCATGAAACCTGCATCACGGAGTCGGTAGAGAACCCGCAGTGCGTTTGGCGAAATATGCGCGCGTGAAACTGCGTGCTCGGATCGCGGGATAATCCGGGGAGTGGCGGCGGGCGTCGCAACGGACGCGTCGGGGGGATTCAATTCCTTGGCTTTCGGCTTGAGCAATCGGGACAGCTCACTATAATACCGCGCTCTTGCCCACGGCCCGGCAGCCACCGCTCCCTTCGTCTAGAGGCCCAGGACATAGCCCTCTCAAGGCTGTAACACGGGTTCGAATCCCGTAGGGAGCGCCATAAAATCAAGCACTTGCGGACAGATCATCCTCACCGTAAGGAATCCGTACGGAAAGTCACGCCAAGATTGCCGTACGGCCAGCCCTTGGTCGCTGAAGATGCGCATGGACTCTCGGGGCCTTCCGGACACTAGACTACGTGTGCTGTAGGGCCATCCCCTCGCCGCAGAGCGGTTACTCGGCAGTGGCGACAAAGGGGCAAAAACGGTGTCTGCAGCAGCGCCGCAACTAACACGATCTTTGCTGCATATCATTTGGCGCCATGGCGCTGAGCCAGTGTGGCATTCCGAAGAACCCGATTTAGCGCTGGGAACAACCCCCGAGCGATCCGGATGATTCGGCGAACTCCGCTAACCGCTCGTAGTAAGCGGCGAGTAGATAGAGCTCAGTGAAGACCTCGTCATCCTGTAGCGTCGGAAGGCGCGCACGGATGGCGGTTGCCCGGTTGCGGTAATAGCGCGGTTGTTCGGAATGTTGGGGGGGAGCTAACGCGCCCCGATGCGCGCACGAAATTCGCATCCTTGCCATTTCTGCACCTCCGAGCCATTTGGCGCCGCGCCACATAGCGGCGGCCCCGCCTGTTTCTTGTTTTGATACTCCCAAAGCGATGGGGAAACTGTACGCTAGGCCACATAGCAGCCACCGTCAGATCTGCGCGGGGGCGCGCCTTGCGGGCTGGTCAGCGACGCTCAAGGCCCTGGCACCGCGGCTGCGCTGCTCGCACTGCCGCAAGAAGGCTGCGGAGGTGGCGGCGGTGGCGGCGCCTCGGCTGCGGGGCATCGCGAAGAATGCGCATTAGCGGAGGAAGCTGGCTGCGCGGAGCCTGCCGTTGACGAGCGTTAGTTGCTGATCGCGCGGCTCGTCATGTCCCCGGTGATGAATGCCATTCCCCAGCGCGAAATTTGACCCGTTGAGTGGCGTCA
>DATHLO010000256.1:0-18786 GCA_035488075.1 Steroidobacteraceae bacterium
GCCGTGCGCGAGCGCCTCACGCAGCTGGGCTTCGTCGCCGTGCCCGTGGCCCCCGGGGAGGCTCTCACCCGGGCGCGCGAGGAATGCTTCCTCAACGCCAATCTCGCCAAGCCCCTGTCAAAGGGCTGTGCGGCCCCCTACGCACAGCTGGCGGCGAGCGAGCGGCTCGCGGCGCTCATCGTGCTTGGGCCCGGATTGAACGACTCCACGCACGCGCAGGCGACGCGGCGCAAGGATCTGCCCGAGTACCTGCGCGGCTGGTGCGTGATCGGCGCCGAGGGCGGGGGCGCACCGACGCTTTTGAACCTCACCGAGCTGCTGCTCATCGGGCTGACGCCCAAGGGGCCGCTGCTGGTGGATCGCGAGTGGGGCGGGGCGCGCACGCAGGCGTGGAACGGATTCACCGCGCCGGCGGATCCGAAGGCTTTGCCCGCATCGCAGCTGGATCAGCTGCAGCCCCTCTTTAGCGCGCTCCTCAAGGAGCAGGCGAGCGGGCTCTTCGTGCACCTCGAGGTGATGCGCTAGGAGGAGGGCTTGAGCGCCCAGGCGGTGATGACGACGCAGGCGATGCCGAGGGCGAGGTAGAGAGCGGCGAAGATCTTTTCGCGCCGCACCAGCTGCGCTGCGCTCAAGGGCGCGATGAGGAAGGGTTCGCCGTTAGTGGGCTGACAGATGACACTGACGCGCGCCACCTCCGAGGACAGCACCTGGGCCTGCGCCTCCTGTGCCGCGGCCGCGCGCACCGCTTCCCACTCAGCCGCATCGATACGCCCGTCGTGATTCGTGTCAAAGCGCGCCAGCAGCCCCTGCTGATCCTGTTTCCACAGCCGCAGCTTCTCCTGCGTGATGCGGTTGACGTCCCCGACCTCCGAATGCGAGCGCAGCTCGCCGATGACCGAGAGCCGTGCCCCCACATCCAGGCGCTGCTCGGTGTAACGCCAGCCCCCGAGGCGCATCGGCGGGGGAATCGCCGGGGGCGGTCCTCCCGGGTGCGACTCCTCGCCGTACCAGACGTTGCGGCTCGTGGCGGTGATCTCGGCGCTTACCGGACCCACCAGGCAGCGCGCGTCATCGTCATCGACCAACATGAAGAGCTCGACGCTCGCCGCACGCTCGACCGTGCGCCACTGGCTGCGCCCGCGCTCATTCTCCTCGTGCTGCGCGATCTCGTACGACCACCACAGACACGGGAAACCGCTCAGCGGCGCCCGCGTGGGCTGCGCGTGGGCGGGCTGGGCCCGACCGCTCACCTTCACATAGCCCTGGGCGGCGGAGCGGATGCGCACCGGGGGCGTGTCGGCGAGCAGCCGGTCGCGCCGGAGGCGCCGCAGGGCGTTGTACAGGGCGAGAAGCGCGCCGGCCGTGGCGACGGCGACGATGACCGGACGCATGGCGGCTTAAGGGGCGAGCGCGTCAGCGCGAGAAGGCCGCCTTAAGATCCACATCGGCGGTCTGGTCCGATTGCAGGTGCAGCAGCTTCGCCTCGGGGAAGTCCCCGAGCCGCGCCACGAGCACGTCGGGAAAGGCTGCGATGCGTACGTTGTTGGTGTTGACCGCATCGTTGTACACCTCGCGCCGATCGGCGATCGCGGTCTCCAGGCCGCTGATGCGATCCTGCAGGTGGCGGAAGGGCTCGCTCGCTTTCAGCTGCGGGTAGTTCTCCGCCACCGCGTACAGGCTGCTCAGGCCGCTGCGCAGTTCGCGCTCGGCCGGGCCGAGGCTGCTCACGTTGCCTGAGCTGCGCGCGGCATCAACCCCGGCGCGGGCGCGCATCACGCGCTCGAGCGTGTCGCCCTCGTACTGCATGTACTGTTTGCACACTTCGATCAGCTTGGGCAGCTCATCGTGGCGCTGGGCCAGCAGCACATCGATGTTCGACCAGGTGAGCTTGACCGCGGCGCGCACGCGCACGAGGCCGTTGTAGACCCCGATCAGATAACCGACCAGGGCCACGAGCAAAAACAATACGATCAGCGACGGCAACATGGGGGCAGCTCCCGCTTCAGCAATCGGAACGCTTTGCGCGGCCGCAGCATACTCCCAAGCGCTGGGCTCGGCGGCGCCAACCCACCATTTCAGCGACGCCCGTCACGCTGCCGTCAGGCGCAGTGTGAGGTCGATTCCGGCCAGCTCGTAGCCCCTTTTGAAATCGCGGATATGGCGCGCCATCCAGGTCTCGGCGGCGGACTCATCCTGTGCCTGCAACGCCTCCACCAGATGCCGCTGCGCGGTGAGGATGCGCGAACGCGCCTGCGGCACCTTATCGATCATGACGCGCAGCGAAGGCTCGAGCAGCTGCAGGAGCGGTTCCTGCGCCAGGGCGAGCACCGGGTTGTGGGTTGCCTGCCCGAGGCAGCGAAACATCTGCGCGGTGCGATGCACGGCCTGCTCGGTGTCATCCCCGGTGGCACCGAGCGCCTCGGCGGCCGCGATGACGCGCGCGAGGTCCTCGCTGGTGCGTGCGCGCGCGGCAGCGCGCGCGAGCGGCGGCTCAAGAATCGTCAGCGCCTCCCACAGATCGCGCACCGTCACATCGTGCAGCAAGAGCGCGTGGCTGATGCCCGCCGCGACGCTCGCCTGCTGCGGGCGGCTGACCGACATCAACTTGGAGCCGGGCCGGCGCTGCACCAGGCCGCGGCTCTCCAGCTCCCGCAGCGCTTCGCGCACGGTTGAGCGGTTGACGCCGAACTGGCGCGCGAGTTCGGTCTCGGCCGGCAGCCGCTCGCCCTCGCGCAGCGTGCGGCTGAGGATGCGCTCCCCGATGGCCGCGGCGACCTTGCGGTAGGCGGGCTCGATCTGGATCTGGGTGAACTCGACGCTCACGCGGCGGCCTCGAACAGTTCGCGCCCGATGAGCATGCGGCGGATCTCCTGCGTGCCGGCGCCGATCTCATAGAGCTTCGCATCGCGCAACAGCCGTCCGGCGCCATAGTCATTGATGTACCCATTGCCCCCGAGCGCCTGGATGGCTTCCAAGGCTGCGTGGGTGGCGCGCTCGGCGGCAAAGAGGATGCAGGCGGCCGCGTCCCGACGGCGCACGGTGCGCGCATCGCACGAGCGTGCCACGGCGTAAACATAGGCGCGCGCAGCGTTAAGCTGCGCGTACATGTCGGCGAGCTTGCCCTGCATCAGCTCGAAGGTGCCGATCGGCTGCCCGAACTGCTTGCGCTCGCGCACATAGGGCAGCACCAGATCGAGCGCTGCGGCCATGAGACCGAGTGGCCCGCCGGCGAGCACCACGCGCTCGTAGTCAAGTCCGCTCATGAGCACGCGCACCCCGCCGTTCTTTTCGCCCAGAAGGTTTTGCGCGGGCACGTAGCACTCATCAAACAGCAGCTCGCAGGTACCCGAGCCGCGCATGCCGAGCTTGTCGAGTTTCTGCGCGGTGCCAAAGCCTGCCGCACCGCGCTCGACGATGAAGGTGCTGATACCGCGCGGTCCGGCGGCGGCGTCGGTCCTGGCGTACACGAGAAAAATGTCCGCATCCGGGCCGTTGGTGATCCACATCTTGCGGCCGTTGAGCACGTAGCCCGCATCGCGACTCTCCGCGCGCAGCTGCATGGAGACGACGTCCGAGCCGGAGCCGGATTCGGACATCGCAAGCGCCCCCACGTGCTCGCCGCTCACCAGCTGCGGCAGGTAACGCGCGCATTGCGCCTCGCTGCCGTTCAGGCGCAGCTGGTTGATGCACAGGTTCGAGTGCGCCCCATAGGAGAGCCCCACGGCGCCCGAGGCGCGCGAGATCTCCTCCATGACGATCACATGCGCCAGGTAGCCGAGCTCCGCACCGCCGAAGCGCTCGGGCACCGTGATGCCGAGCAGCCCCTGCGCACCGAGCTTCGGCCACAGCTCGCGCGGGAACTCGTTGCTGCGATCGATGGCCGCCGCGCGCGGGGCGATTTCCGCGGCGGCGAAGCGGCGCACGTGCTGGCGGATCTCCTCGAGTTCCGCGCTCAGACCAAAATCGCTGTCGGTACACGCGAGCGTGCTCATGGGCTTGCCTTCGCTTGGGCCTAGATCGTATGATTGTCGGACAAACCGGCAACCATGGCAAGTAGCATGCCCCGCATCGCCTCCCGGGTCGATCCGCACAGCGCCGAGTTCCGCGACAACGAACGCGCCATGCGCACCCTGGTCGAGGGGCTGGGCGCCCAAGTCGCTCGCGTGGCCCGTGGCGGCTCCCAGGCGGCCACGGATAAGCACCGTGGCGCGGGCAAGCTCACCGCGCGCGAGCGGGTGCGGGTGCTGCTGGACACCGGCAGTCCGTTTCTGGAGTTCTCCCAGCTCGCCGCGCACGGCATGTACGGCGGCGACATCGCCTGCGCGGGCATCGTGACCGGCATCGGGCGGGTGGCGGGGCGCGAGTGCGTGATCGTCGCCAACGATCCGACCGTCAAGGGCGGCACGTACTATCCGATCACCGTGAAGAAGCACCTGCGCGCGCAGGAGATCGCCCGCGACAACCGCCTGCCGTGTGTGTACCTGGTGGAGAGCGGCGGGGCGTTCCTGCCGGCGCAGGACGAGGTGTTTCCGGATCGGGACAACTTCGGGCGCATTTTCTACAACCAGGCGACCCTTTCGGCCGCGGGCATCGCCCAGATCTCGGTGGTGCACGGCTCGTGCACGGCCGGCGGCGCCTACGTGCCGGCGATGTCGGATGAGAACGTGATCGTCAAGAATCAGGGCCGCGTGTTCCTCGGCGGGCCGCCGCTGGTGAAGGCTGCGACCGGTGAGGACATCGACGCGGAATCCCTGGGCGGCGCGGACGTGCACTGCCGCGAATCGGGCGTGTGCGATCACTATGCGGAGAACGACACACACGCTCTGGCGATCGCGCGCCGCATCGTCGCGCGCCTGAAGGCGCCGCCGCCGACGGGCGCCCCTGCCACCGCGCGCGAGCCGCAGCACGATCCGGCCGAGCTCTACGGGGTGCTGCCCGCGAGTCTGCGCAAGCCCTACGACGTGCGCGAGGTGATCGCGCGGCTCGTGGATGATTCGCAGCTGGATGAGTTCAAGGAACTCTACGGCACGACGCTCGTGTGCGGCTTTGCACACCTGGCAGGCTATCCGGTCGGCATCCTCGCCAACAACGGCGTGCTGTTCTCCGAGAGCGCGCTCAAGGGCACGCACTTCATCGAGCTGTGCGCGCGCGAGGAGATCCCGCTGCTGTTCCTGCAGAACATTACCGGCTTCATGGTGGGCCGGCGCGCCGAGGCCGGCGGCATCGCCAAGGACGGCGCCAAGCTCGTGACCGCCGTCGCCTGCGCCAACGTACCCAAGCTCACCGTGATCATCGGCGGCAGCTACGGGGCCGGCAACTACGCCATGTGCGGCCGGGCGTACTCGCCGCGCTTCCTGTTCCAGTGGCCCAACGCGCGCATCTCAGTGATGGGTGGGGAGCAGGCCGCGAGCGTGCTCGCCACAGTGAAACGCGACCAGCTGAAGGGGCGCGACTGGCCGGCCGCCGAGGAAGAGGCCTTCAAGGCCCCGATCCGCGAGCAGTACGAGCGCCAGGGCCATCCGTACTACTCCTCGGCACGTCTGTGGGACGATGGCGTCATCGATCCGAAGGACACGCGGCGTGTGCTGGCGCTGGCACTGGCCGCGACGCGCAACGCCCCGCAGCAAGCCTCGCGCTTCGGCATCTTTCGCATGTAGGGGCAAGCGCGCGTGCTCAAGAGCCTCCTGGTCGCCAACCGCGGTGAGATCGCCTGCCGCATCTTTCGCACCGCGCGCCGCCTGGGCGTGCGCACCATCGCGGTCTACTCGGATGCAGATGCCGGCGCCCGCCACGTGCGCGCCGCCGATGAGGCGCTGCGCTTAGGTCCGGCACCGGCGCGCGAAAGCTACCTCGACATGGCGCGCATCCTCGCCGCCGCGCAGGACAGTGGCGCCGCGGCGATCCATCCCGGTTACGGCTTTCTCGCCGAGAACGCGCAGTTCGCCGCCGCCTGCGTCGCCGCCGGCCACATCTTCGTCGGGCCGCCGGCGGAGAGCATCGCCGCCATGGGCTCGAAGATTCTCGCCAAGACACGCATGCGTGCCGCCGGCGTGCCGGTGCTGCCCGGCTATGCCGGCGCGCAGCAGGACCTCGAGCACCTGGCGCGCGAGGCGCGCGCCATGGCGCTGCCGCTCATCGTCAAACCGGCCGCCGGTGGGGGCGGCAAGGGCATGCAGATCGTGCGCCACGAGCGCGAGATCGCCCCGGCGCTGGCGGCGGCGCGGCGCCTCGCCGAGAGCGCCTTTGGTGATGGCGCGCTTTTGCTCGAGCGCTACCTGAGCGCACCGCGCCACATCGAGGTGCAGGTGTTCGCCGATGCGCACGGACACCTCCTGCACCTCGGCGAGCGGGACTGCTCGATCCAGCGGCGCCACCAGAAGCTGATCGAGGAAGCCCCGGCGCCCGCGCTGCCCGAGGAGGTGCGCGCGCGGCTGCGCGCCGCCGCGCTCCTGGTCGCGCGCGAGGTCGGCTACGTCGGCGCCGGCACGGTCGAGTTCTTATTCGATGCCGGCGAGTTCTACTTCATGGAAATGAACACCCGCCTGCAGGTCGAGCACACCGTGACCGAGGCGATCACGGGGCTCGATCTGGTCGAGTGGCAGCTGCGCGTCGCCGCAGGCGAAGCACTGCCGCTCACGCAGGAGGCCGTGCGCTTCAGCGGCCACGCCATCGAGGCGCGCGTGTGCGCCGAAGATCCGCAGGCGGGCTTCCTGCCGAGCGCGGGCGAGCTCGCGCTGCTGGAATGGCCGAGCGGGGAGGGGGTGCGGGTGGATGCCGGCTTCGGCAGCGCCGATCGCGTGAGCGAGAGCTACGATTCACTCCTGGGTAAGGTGATCGCGTGGGCGCCGAGCCGCGAAGAGGCCGCCGCGCGCCTCGCAGCCGCGCTCGAGCGCACCTACTGCGCGGGCGTGCACAGCAACGAGCACTGGCTCGCCCGCATCCTGCGCCTGCCGGACTTTCTTCAGGTGCGCCACAGCATCGCGTTCCTCGACGAGGTGGCGCCGCGCTTATCCGCCGCCTCGGACGCTCGCCCCGAGGCGCTCATCCTGGCCGCCCTCAGCGCGCAGACAGCCCCCGGACCCGGCGCGCGCACCGCACATCCCTGGGAAGCCACGGATGGCTTCACACCCAACCTGCCGGCGCTCGTGGACCTGCGCTTCAACAGCCACGGGAAAAGCCACGCGGTGCAACTTGAGTTCGAGCGCGCCAGCGCCGTGCGCGCCCGCGTCGATGGGGCAGCCGCCGTGGCGCTCGCGGAAGCCAGTGTCAGCGCTGCGGACGTGGCGGTGCGCATCGGCGCGCGACGCTTCGCGGCGCGCGCCCTGCGCAGCGGCGCCCACGTGCATCTGTGGCTCGAGGATACGCACGAGGAATTCGTGCTCGAAGATCCGCGGGAGCGCGAGTTTCGTTCCAGCGCGGCGAGCGGCGGCCTCACGAGCGCACTGCCCGGGGTCGTAGTCAGCGTGCCGGTCCAGGTGGGCCAGGAGGTCGAGGCGGGCACCGTGCTCATGCTGATCGAGGCGATGAAGATGGAGCACGCCATCAGCGCCCCCTACGCCGGCCGCGTCACGGCGGTGCACTTTGCCCCAGGGGATCGCGTGGCCGAGGGCAGCGCGCTGCTGGAGCTTGCGCGCGCCCCCTGAGGCCGCGGCTCACTTCTTCTTGGCCGGCGCCGCCGCGGCATGCTCGGCGCGCACCTTGGCGATTAACAGATCGGTGTTGGCGAGCAGCTCGCTCAGGGTGTTGCCGAGGGCGACGTACTTGCCATCCACCACCAGGGTCGGAACGCCCGTGACGTGGTAGTCCTCGACCATCTTGTCCGCCTGCACCGTCTGATTGTTGATACCGAAAGAGACATAGGCGGCGGCGAACTTCTCCGCGTTGCCGCCCTTCTTGCCGACCCAGTCGGCGAGCGCCGACTCGTCAAACAGCAGCAGATGCTCCTGGTGTATGGCCGCAAACAGCGGCCCGTCCAGGCGATCGAAGTCACCGCTCGCCAGCAGTGCGAAGTAGGCGCGCTGCAGATTGATCCAGGGGGGCCGCTCAAAGCCGACCGGCACGCGGCGGAACGCCACGTCCTTGGGCTGCATGGCGAGCCAGGTGCTGACGAGCGGGTAGAACTCCGCGCAGTGTGGGCAGGCATAGGAGAAGAACTCCAACACCTCGATCTTGCCGGGGTTCTGCGTCGGCTGAGCCGGACTGAGCACCGCATAGTTGGTGCCTTCGACCTGGGCCTGCGCCGGCGGCGCCCCCAACAAAGGGGCAAGCGCCAGTACGGCGGCGGCAACGGTCGTAACGCGGTTGCGAATCCTCATGCCAGGGTCCTTTCCTTAGCGGGCGCTGTGTGCGCGTAGTTTAGGCAGATAGCGGTCGCGAAGTTCCGTCTGCCGCGAGCGCATCGACTGGCGGGTGCCCTGGATAAAGACCTCGTCCGCCAGAGCGGTCACCTCCAGCGGATCTGCGCTCCAGAGCACCAGATCAGCCGGCCGGCCGCGCTCGATCGAGCCGTTGCGGTCGGCCACCCCGAAGATCTCCGCGGGGTTGCGCGTGAGGGCGGCGAGCGCGGCCTCCCAGGGCAAGCCGTGCGCGACCGCAATGCCGGCCCCCTGGCGCAGCTTGCGCACGTTGTGCGCCTCCGGGTCAGCGAAGCTGAAGGCGATCTTTACGCCCGCGCGCTCGAGGCGCGCAGCGTTCTCGAGCGTCGCCCCCACCGAGTCGAAGCTCTCCGGCAGGTCAGCGAGCGGATCGAGCAGCACCGGGATGTCGGCCGCGGCCAGTTGCGCGCCGAGGCGCCAGGCTTCAACCCCGCCACCGATCACCGCGCGCACCTGCGCGCGCTCGGCAAAGGCAATCACCTGGCGGATGTCGGAGGCGCGATCGACGTCAAAGACCACGCGCCCATGGCCGGCCAGATACTGCGCGAGCACCTGCCGTCCGGCGGGCGTGAGCAGGCGCGCGTCGTTCGCGAGCAGCAGTTTCGGCGTGCGCACCTCGGTGATGGCCTGCTCGAGCAGCATCAACTGCGCAGCGCGGCTGCCGCCGGAGAGCGCGTTCGCCGCGCCCCCCATCTCGATGAACAGCGCCCGCGCCGGCGCGACGCTGCCGTCGAGGCGCACGACGGCACCCTGACCGGCGATGATGGTGCCCCCGGGACCTGCCTTGCCGCCGGCCTCCGCGCTCGGCACCAGTTGCACGAAGGTCACCCCGCCCAGGCGCGCGACGCCGAGCAGAACCGAGTCCGGATCGAAGGCGCCCGTCACGTCAAACTCCGGACGCATCGAGCCGAGCTTGAGCGCGTAGTCATCCACCGTCGGTTCAAGCCCGATCTCTTCGATGCCGAGACGCGCGGCACCGCCAAACAATCCCGGCGTGACTGCCCGTCCGTGCGCCTCGATGACCTCCGCCTCCGCGGGGACGCCAAGGTGCGACCCGAGTTCGGCGACGCGCCCGTCACGGATGAGGATGTCGGTGTCCTTGAGCACGCCGGCGTGGCTCATGGTGTGCACCGTCGCGCCGCGGATCAGGATCGTCGCCGCCTGCGCCTGAGTCACGCTGAGCGCGAGGGCGGCAAGGTACAGCGCGCGTCTCACGGGTTCACCCCCGGGGCGGCCGGCTGCCCGAGCAGAAAGTCCGAGAGCGGTGCCACTTCCGGGTGCGCGCGGTCAAAGCGCAGCGCGCCATCGATGAACACCAGGTCCGCCAGTGCGTAGACGCTGAAGGGCGTGCCGTTCCACACCACGACGTCGCCCATCTTGCCCGGCTCGAGCGTGCCGGTGCGGCCGAGGAGCCCGAGGGATTTGGCCGGGTTCGCGGTGAGCCAGCGGATCGCCTGCTCGGGCGGCACGGTGAGCCCGGCACGCGCCCCGTAAGTCATCGCCTTGGCGGCCTCCTGGTTCAGCCGCTGAATGCCCTCTTCGGAATCCGAGTGCACGATGGCACAGCCGGCGGGGGCGGCGTCGACGAAGGCAATGTTCTCGGGGATGCCGTCATAAGCTTCCATCTTGAAGCCCCACCAGTCCGCCCACATCGCCGCGCACACGCCCTGTTCGGCGAGCAGGTCGGAGATCTTGTAGGCCTCCACCGCGTGGTGGAACGCGGCGACGTGGTAGCCAAACTCCTGTGACATGTCGAGCACCGCGGCCATCTCGTCGGCGCGGTAGCAGTGCATGTGCACGATGATGTCGCCCTTCAGGGCCGCCGCGAGCGTGTCGAGGCGCAAATCCCGTTTGGGGGGCTTGGCATCCTTGGCACCGGAGCGCAGTTTCTTCTGGTACTCGTCCTGATCGCGCAGGTACTCCTGCGCTTCGACCCACTGCGCGCGGTAGCCGGCCATGTTGCCCATGCGCGTGGAGGGAAACTGGTTCTTGTTCGCGCCATACACGCGCTTGGGGTTCTCGCCGCACGCCATCTTCAGACCCTGCGGTGCATCCGGGAACTTCATGGCCTGGTAGGTGACGGCCGGCACGTTCTTCAGCACCACCGAGCGACCGCCGATCAGGTTCGCAGAGCCCGGCAGGATCTGCAGCGTCGTGATGCCCCCGGCAAGCGCGGTGCGAAATCCGGGGTCCTGCGGCCACACCGAGTGTTCCGCCCAGACATTGGCCGTGCTGGGGGAGGTCGCCTCGTTGCCGTCGGAGTTCGCCTCCACCTGCGGACTCGGATACACGCCCAGGTGGGAGTGAATATCGATCAGTCCCGGGGTCACCCAGCGAGCCGTGCCGTCCACCACGAGCGCGCCCGCCGGGGCGCTCAGCTGCGTACCCACCGCGCTGATCTTGCCCGCCACGATGAGCACATCGGCGTGCTCGAGCCGCGCGCCCGTGCCGGTCAACACGGTGGCGTTGCGGATGAGGGTCGGGGGGCTGGCGGGGACCTGATAGGTGGAAGGGTACAGCGCGGTGCCCGAGGGGGGCGCGGCCGCGGGCGCTGCGGCTGCGGGCTTCGCGGCATGCGTGGCGCAGGCGCTCAGCAGCACCGCTGCGAGAAAGCAATAGACTCGCTTCAACTTCGCTCTCCCTGAAGTGGCAGATGGCATTATTTCCCAACGCGGCCCTGGGACGCACGCAGATGCCGGCGCGCGGCGGCCGATGCGGTGGAGACGTACGGGGAGTGTGCATCGAAGAAGCGCCAGCGCCGCTGCGCCCATTCGCCCGCGTACTCGACACCGATGCGCGTGGCGCGCGCGATGCGCGGGGCAGGCGTGCGCGCCGGCGCGCGCTCCAGCCACAGCACATCGCCACGCAGATCGACCCCGTTGAGCCCCCGATCGATGTGCAGTGCGCGGCACAGCAGACCCGGTCCCCAGGTGCGCCCGCTCACGCCCGCCACCGGCTCAAGCGCGCGCAGCAGCACCGCATGCGGCGTGCCGGCGGCCGCGGTCACCACGTTAAGACAATTCCAGAAGCCGTAGATGAAGTACACGTAGGCGTGCCCCGGCGGGCCGAACATCACCTCGGTGCGCGCCGTGCGCCCGCGCGCGGAATGCGCGGCGCGATCCAAAGGGCCCAAATACGCCTCCGTTTCCACGATGCGCCCGCGGCGCACGCGCCGCCCTTCGGCGTGCACCAGGTGCATGCCGATCAGCTCGCGCGCCACCGTGAGGGTGCTCTGGCTGAAGAAGTCTCGGGGGGGCTTACGCGGGCGACTCACCGCGCGCGATAGTAAAGGAATCCTCTACAATGGCGCGGGGCGGCTGTGCGGGACTGGACGCGCTCACTCAGATCAATAAGATACGGGATATTCGGCGGAGACACATGAAGCAGGATGCGCCCACCCGACACCTGAGCACGCTCCTCGCTGCGCTGCTCGTGAGCACCCCGTGCTGGGCGTCGCTTTATCCGTTGCCGACCGATGGCTCCTCGATCGTGGGCGAGGACTCCAGCGTCAACACGGTCTACGAGGACACGCTGCCGGACCTGGCCCATCGTTTCAGCCTCGGGTACTACGAGATCATCCGCGCCAATCCGGGCGTGGATGTGTGGATCCCGGGCGCGGACAAACAGATCCTGCTGCCGGGCCGTCGCATCCTGCCCCCGGGCCCGCGCGAGGGGATCGTGGTCAACCTGCCCGAACACCGGCTGTACTACTACCCGAAGCCGAACGGACACGACAAACCGATCGTCATCACCTACCCGGTGAGCATCGGCAAGATGGACTGGCGCACGCCGCTCGGTGAGACGCGCGTGACCGCCAAGATCAAACACCCGGTGTGGTACCCGCCCGAGTCCGTACGCAAGGAGCACGCAGCCAACGAGGATCCGCTGCCGAGGATGGTGCCGGCGGGACCGGACAATCCGCTCGGCGATTACGCCATGCGCCTCG
This sequence comes from Steroidobacteraceae bacterium, assembly GCA_035488075.1. Classification (GTDB taxonomy): domain Bacteria; phylum Pseudomonadota; class Gammaproteobacteria; order Steroidobacterales; family Steroidobacteraceae; genus 13-2-20CM-66-19. The sequence continues at coordinate 12,322 of DATHLO010000256.1, forward strand.
CCGCCGGCAACGGCACCTACCTCATCCACGGCACCAATAACCCGACCGCCGTCGGCATGGCCGTCACGCACGGCTGCATCCGCATGTACCCGGAGGATGTGGCTGCGGTGTTTGCACTGGTGCCGGTGGGCACCAAGGTGCGCCTGATCAATGAGCCGGTGAAAGTCGCCTGGGTCGACGGTGAGCTGTACATCGAGGCACACCCGCCGGTGAACGACGAGGGCCAGACCGTCGAGCCGGACCTGAAGTTGCTCTCGAAGATGCTCCAGCACGCGCTCGGCAACAGTCACGCCGCCATCAACTGGGATGCGGCACGCGCCGCGCTCATCGCCTCCAAGGGCATGCCGACGCTGGTGGGGATCGCCGCCGAGCCGCAGAGCGCACCCACCGCGACCGCCGCAGCGGCGGTGGCAGCACCGCCACACCATTCGCGCTAGCTGAGGAGACGCGGACTAGGACTTGGCAGTTTCGCGTGCGCTGCGGCGGCTGCGCAACTGATCAAAGACGCGCAGCAGCACCGCCGCGCGTGAGCCGAAGGAGATGGCGGTGCGGGTGAGCTCGAACAGCATCAGCAGCTGACGCGGGCGACGCAGCAAGAGCAGCCCGGCGAGGGCTGCGGCCCAGGCGAGCGGCCGCACGAGGGAGACGCCGCGACCGGCTGTGCCCGACAGCACCCCCCCGAGCGTGCGGGCCACCCAACCGTCCTTAAGTTCGCCCACACGTTCGGCGAGTTCCACGCGCTGGCGCTCGCAGCGCGCGAGGAGTCGGCGCCGACGCGCCTCAAGCTGCGTCAGGCGACTCACGGACCACCTGCCACGCGCCGCTCGTCCTCGGCGAGCTGCCCGAGGGAGCCCTCTAGGGGTCCGGGGCGATTGCGCAGGCTGCGCAGGCCCAACCAGGCAAGCAGCGCGGCGAGGGCGACGAACACCAGGCTTGCGCACAAAAGACCGAGCATGCGGTGGGAATCCCAGAGCGACAGCACGAGTGCGGTGAGTCCGAAGGCGAGCGCGAGCAGTGCACACACCACCGCGCCCAGAATCCAGGCGAGCAGGCGCACCAGCAGCAGCAGATGGATCTCCAGCTCCACCGCGGCCAGGTCCAGCCGCGTGCGCACGGCTTCGATGGCCGCGGCCGCCAGTCCGCGCGCCGCGCCCGCCGGGGGCTGCTGCGCCTGCGCGCCGCCCGGGGAGTCCGTGATCACCTGCGTGCCATGATGAGGCCGAGCAAGAGCGCCACGCCCCCGGCCACGGCGACCGCCTGCCAGGGGTTGTCGCGCACGTAGCTGTCGACGTCACGCGCGCGCGCGTTCAGCTGCTGCTCGAGCCCCGCGAGGCGCTCCTTAAGCTCGAGCACCGTCTCCTGGGCGCGATCCTGCAGCTCCGCGGTGCCGCTGCTGACGCCTGCGCGCAGCAGCGCTTCCGCTTCGCTCACCAGCGAGCGCAGCTCGTCGGCGAGTTTTCCGGCATCGAATGTCTCAGTCATGACCGGGCCTTTGGTGTGCAAGTTCTTCCAGCGCCACAGATTTACGCACATCCGGACCGAAACCGCGAGACTCGCGCGGCGCGCTGCGTTACTCTCGTTGCCACCGTGGTGTTCCGATGGCTAACGCAGCGCCCAATCCGCTCCTGGAACTGAAAAAGCTTGGCCAGAGCGCGTGGCTCGATGACATCAGCCGCGGCATGCTCGAGGACGGCAGCCTCGCGCGCCTGATTCACGATGACGGTATCTCGGGCCTCACCTCGAACCCGTCGATCTTTGCCAACTCCATCATGACCGATCCGCGTTACGCGGGGCCGATCGCCAAACTCCTCGGCAGCATCTCTTCGGGCACGGCGCTCTACGAGGAACTCGCGCTCGAGGATCTGACGGATGCGGCCTCACTCTTGCGCGGGCTGTATGACAGCACCGCAGGCGGTGACGGTTTCGTCAGCATGGAGGTCTCCCCGCACCTCGCCTACGATGCGGCCGGAAGTCTCGCCGAAGGCAAGCGCCTGTGGCAGCGCCTGAAGCTGCCGAACGCGTTCATCAAGATCCCGGGTACGCAGGCGGGCGTGCCGGTGATCCGCGATCTGATCGCCGCGGGCACCAACGTCAACGTGACGCTGCTTTTCTCCCCGGAGCGCTACCGCCAGGTGGCCCTCGCCTACATGCACGGCCTGCGCACGCGCGCCGAGCGGGGCGAGCCGCTGGCAACAGTCGCCTCGGTGGCGAGCTTTTTCCTCAGCCGCATCGATACCGCGGTCGATAAGCTGCTCGACGCGCTCGCCGCCCGCGGCCAGCCGGCGGCACGCACCCTGCGCGGCAAGGCGGCGATCGCGAGCGCCTGCCGCGCTTTTGAAGTCTACGAGGAGCTGACCGCGAGCGCGGAGTGGCAGGGGCTCGCGGCACAGGGGGCGCGGCCGCAGCGACTGCTGTGGGCTTCGACGTCCGCCAAGGACCCGACTTTCAGCCCCATCAAGTACGTCGAGGAACTCATCGTGCCTGGCACCGTCAATACGATGCCGCTGGAAACGATCAACACCTACCGACGCCTCGGGCGCCCCGAATTGCGTCTCGAGCGCCATATCGCCGACAGCAGTGACACGCGCGAGGGACTCGAGCGACTGGGAATCGATCTTGAGAGCGTGGCGCAGCAACTCGAGCGCGAGGGCGTCACCAAGTTCATCGAGCCGTTCGATAAACTGCAAAAGTGGCTCGAAGACAAGCGCCAGAGCCGTTGAGCAACTTTAAGGCGGCAGACGGCGCGGCAATTTTCCGGGGGAAGCGCACGTGGATAACGAGGCGGTACGCGAGCGACTGCTCAGGCGGCGCGAGGAACTACGCAAGCGCGCGAGCGAGGCGAGCGCTGACCTGCGTCACGAGGCGGATCCGCTCTCGGCCGATTTCGCCGAGCAGGTGACGCAGCGCGAGAACGACGATGTGCTCGGGGCCATTTCGGACTCCGCGCGCGTGGAGCTGCAGCAGGTCGAGGGGGCACTGCGCCGTCTGGCGAGTGGCCGCTACGGCAGCTGTGCGGCGTGCGGCGAGGAGATCGAGCCGGAGCGGCTGTCCGCGGTGCCCTATACGGATCGCTGCCGCTCGTGTGCGGAGAGCGCCGCGCAGCGCGGCGCATCGCGCGACTGAGTGACACGGCGGGCATGAGCGCCCCTTCCGGGGTCATCACGCTCACGACCGACTTCGGTCATCAGGGGCCATTCGTCGGCGTCATGAAGGGCGCGATGCTGGCGCGCTTTCCGCAAGCGCACATCATCGATCTCACGCACGAGATCCTGGTGCACTGGCCGGCCGAAGCGGGCTTCTGGCTGGCGCGCGCCTATCAGTACTTTGCGCCCGGCACGGTGCACGTCGCGGTCGTCGATCCGGGCGTGGGCACGGCGCGCAGCATCATCGTGGTACGCGCCGGGGGGCACTTGTTCGTCGCGCCCGACAACGGGCTGCTCGCACCGGTGGTCAGCCGCGCAGCGGATGCGCTCATCGTGCACCTCGGCGCCGCAGCCCTCGCGCGGCTCGGGATCCATCGCATCAGCGCCACCTTTCACGGACGCGACATCTTCGCTCCGGTAGGCGCGGAGCTCGCCGCCGGACGCGTGCAGCCCGAAGAGCTCGGTGAGATCACCGACACGCTCGTGCCGTCCTGGGTGGATGAGCCCACGGTCGAAGCGCGCAGCGTGAGCGGCGTCATCATCACGCAGGATCACTTCGGCAATCTGATCACCAACATCGACGGCGCACTCGCCGAGCGCTTCCGGCTCCCGCTGGTGCACGCCGGCAATCATTCCTTTCCCATGCTGCGCACCTACGGGGAGACGCAGCCCGGGGAGTACCTCGCGCTGGTGAACTCTTTCGGGGTGATCGAGATCGCCCGCGCCGAGGGCAACGCCGCCGAGGGCCTCGGCTTAAGCCGCGGCGCCCCCGTGGTGGTGCGTGACCGCACCGATCAGCCCTGAGGCGCGTGCGCATCGCGGCGCCCGCCTGTGGCTACGCCTGCGCTCGCGCTCGAAAAAAGCGACGAATGCTTAAAAGTTGATCGGCGGCGTGAATCCGCTATAGTTCGCAGCCTTGCCCGTGCCCCTTTAGGCACGTTACTCATTGAATTAATTCGGGATTTACGCCGTCAGATGTCGGAAAGAGACAACGAGAGCTTTGATCTCGACGATGAATTCCTGAGCGGTCCGACTGAGGACGGCACCGATTACGACCGGTTGCTCGATCGGGTGGACAAGCGTGTGCGCAATCAGGGCAAGCGCGGCAAGGCCGCCTGGAGCCGGCTCGAAGAAGTGCTGGCGGACAAGAAACTCGAGAAAGATCTCAAAGATTTCGACGACGAGCTTTAGAGAAAGCCCGCGTACGGTACGCTCCGGCGCTGATGCAGTGCCGGCGCGGCGCCCGGTCCCCGGCGCGCTCAGGAGCCGCCCAGCCCCTGGAGAGACTCCTTAAGTGACGCCGCCCTCGACCTGGATCGTCCTGAAATTCGGCGGTACCAGCGTCTCGACTCTCGCCAACTGGAACAACATCGCAGCCATCGTCGCGGCGCGGCGCGCGAGCGGGGCGCGCGTGCTCATCGTGCACTCGGCGCTCAGCGGTATCACCGATCGGCTCGAGCGGCTGCTCGATGCTGCGATCGGACAGGCGCAGGAGGAGGAGTTGCGCACGATCGAGGAACGCCACCGCAGCCTTGCCGCCGAACTCGCCGTGCCCCTGGGCGAGGAGATCGAGCGCCACATCGCAGAGCTGCGCGAGATCGCAGCAGGCGTCGCCCTCGTGGGCGAGGTGAGTGAGCGCACGCGCGCGCGCGTCATGGCGAGCGGGGAACTCATGGCCACCGCGCTCGGCGCGCGCTTCCTGCGCGCGCGCGGTCTGGATGTCGCCTGGGCGGATGCGCGCACCATGCTGCGTGCGGAGCGCCCCGGCGGCGGTGCCCGGCCGAGCATGCTGTCGGTGGTGTGCAGCTTCGCCCCCGACGCGCCGCTCGAGGGGCGGCTGCAGGCGCTCGCGCCGATCGTGCTTACGCAAGGCTTCATCGCCAGCGACGAAGATGGCAACACCGTGCTGCTCGGCCGCGGCGGCTCGGACACCTCCGCCGCCTATCTGGCCGCGAAGCTGCGTGCCCAGCGGCTGGAGATCTGGACCGACGTGCCGGGCCTGTTCAGCGCCGATCCGCGCGCCACCCCAACCGCACGGCTGCTGCGCGCGCTGCACTACGATGAGGCACAGGAGATCGCCACCAGCGGCGCGAAGGTGTTGCATCCGCGCTGCATCCTACCCGCACGCCAGTACCGCATCCCGCTGCACGTCTACGCCACGCAGGCGCCGCAGCTCGAAGGCACGGTGCTCGGCGCCGAAGGGGCCGACGGCGGCGCACAGGTGAAGGCGGTCTGCACCAAGAAGGGCATCACGCTCATTGCGCTCGAGAGTCCGGGCATGTGGCATCAGGTGGGCTTTCTGGCGGATGCCTTCCAGGTCTTCAAGCAGCACGGCATGTCGGTGGATCTCGTGTCCACCTCCGAGACCAACGTCACGGTGTCGCTGGATCCGGCGGCCAACACCCTCGACAACACGCGCGTCGCCGAACTGGTCGCCGACCTCTCGCGGCTGTGCCGCGTACAGGTGATCGGTCCGTGCGCCTCGGTGAGCCTGGTCGGGCGCAACATCCGCGCGATCCTGCACCAGCTCGGCGGCGCGTTCGAATTCTTCGAGGAACAGAAGATCTACCTGGTCAGCCAGGCGGCCAACGATCTGAACTTCACGTTCGTCGTCGATGAGAACCAGGGCAGCCGCCTGGTCGGACAGCTGCACGAACTGCTCATCCGCCCCGTGCCGGGCGACAAAGTGCTCGGACCCACCTGGCAGCAGCTGTTTTCGCAGCCGCCGGCGGGCGAGGCTGCGCCCGCGCCCTGGTGGCGCGCCAAGCGCGCGCAGCTGCTCGCGGCGCTCGATGCGGAGGAGGCCGCCTACATCTACGATCTGCAGGTGGTCGCAGGGGCGGCGCAGGCGCTGCGCGCCCTGAGCGCCATCGCCCGCGTGCACTACTCGATGAAGGCGAATCCGCACCCGCAGATCCTCGCGGTGCTGCGCGCGCAGGGCATCGACTTCGAGTGCGTCTCGCGCGGGGAGGTCGAGCGGCTGCAGGGGCAGTTTCCCGAGCTCGAGCCGCAGCACATCCTCTACACGCCAAATTTCGCGGCCCGCAGCGAGATCGCCTGGGCGCTCGCGGCCGGTGTGCGCGTCACGGTCGACAACACCTACGTGCTCGCCAGCTGGCCGCAGCTGTTCCACGGGCACGATATCTTCGTGCGCATCGACACCGGGGTCGGGCGCGGCCATCACGATCACGTGCGCACCGCCGGCACGCGCTCGAAGTTCGGCGTGCAGCTGTCGGAACTGCGCGTGCTCGCCGGTCTTGCCCAGGCCGCGGGCGCGCGCATCGTGGGATTGCAGGCGCACGTGGGCAGCGGCGTCTTCGAC
>DATHLO010000257.1:0-10724 GCA_035488075.1 Steroidobacteraceae bacterium
GTGAGAGAGCGTGGATAGCGCGCCTGCAGGTGCGGACCGAGGATGCCGGTGCGCCGGCGGAATTGGTCGAGCGGTATACCGGGCTTGATACCCGCGCGCTCAACGGTCCCTCCGATAGCCACGCCATAGTCGCCGTAGAGCGTCCGAAGCAGCGTGGTCTTACCCACGCCATTGGCTCCGTGAATCACCCAAAACTCTCCGGCCCTTACCGTCAGGTTGATATCCCGGAGGATCCGACGTTTCTCCATGAAAACCTGAGCGTTCCTCAGTCGCACCACGGTGGGCGCCGGGCCACTTTTGCGGCGGCGCGAGCGGTGGCCGATACTCGCGCGCGGCGTGTGGCCTTTGCGGATGCGATGCTTCGAGCTCCTCCTCAGGCCGAGGTGCCTGCCGATCATGGCGTGCCGCAGGCGCCCGGCATGAAGGACGCGCCCTTGGTGCAGGATGAGTGCGTGCGTCGCACTCACCGGAACATCCTCGCTGCGGTGAGTTGCCAGCACCCATGGGAGGCGACCTTTGTGGCTCGCTAGCCACCGGCTCACGCGGTCGCGGTTGGCAGCGTCAAGTCCGGTAAAGACTTCATCGAGGAGCAGCAGTGCAGGACGCGAGGCAAGCGCCCGTGCGAGTAGTACGATGCGCCGCTCTCCATGAGAGAGCTCAAGAAAGGGGCGGTCGGCGAGGCGTGCGATGCGGAGCTTTCCAAGTGCGGCGCGCACCCGTCGACGCTCGGCCACGCTCAGAGCAATGAGCGGGAGTTCGCTGCTATGCACGCCCGTGCCGACCACGTCGCTGGCGCAAATGTTCCACTCGTACCGCTGATACTTGTCCTGGCGTTCCGGACCGACGTACGCGATGCGCTCCTTGACCTCGTAAGGCACCCGGTGCCATTGCCCGCCCAAGCGGTAGCGCAGGGCAGGATGTGATGCCGAGGGGAGCCTGACGATGCCTGCGATCAGCTTCAGCAGCTGCGTCTTGCCGCTTCCATTCGCGCCGAGCAGAACCCAGCGCTCAGCCGGACGTATGGTCCAGTGAATCCTGGTCAGAACGCGGCGCTCGCCGCGGTACAGACTGGCGCCGTCGAGGCGCACCTCAAGATAACGGGATTGCTTGACCATCGGCGTACCAAACGCATCATACGGGTTGCGGCGCGAAAGTTTCCGCAGCGGGAGGTCAGCTTGGTTCGCGCCACCGTGCGGATGATCTTTGATCGATCATTCGCAAGCGACAGTGGGCGGCGTTGCTCAGGGTTAGAAGCGGGTACCAATGCCCACATAGATCTCGTGCGGCATGACCCGCAAAATGAACGGCGAGTTCGGGCTCCGGTGTATCAGCCACCCTGTTCCCGTGCCAAGCGCAAAACCGGCAAGCACGTCCGACTGCCAATGAGCCTGCACCTTCATGCGCGCGATGCCGTCATAAACCGGTAACACCTCGAGGGCGTAGGTGAGCGGATGCTCGGGACCGTATTCGAGCACGAGCGGCGTGATGATCGAGCTCACCGCGGTCACCTCGCCGCTCGGAAAACTCTGATTACCGTGTCCCTTGAACCACAGATTCGGGTCGTTGTTGCTGTCGATTGGCCGCACGCGCGAGAAGGCGTACTTCATGGCGAGGGCCACGACACCCGAGGCCGCCGAGGCATCCACCGATTGCCAGAGCGTGCGACCGAAGCGCGTCTCACCGCCCTCCCAAATCGCACCCACCACCTCGCCGCCGATCAGACCGTACTCGAGCGCTTCCTGGTTAGTGCGCCGCCAGATGCCGCTGTTGTCGTAGGTCAACTCGTGATCGATGCCGAACAGGCCGCCGCCGGCGACACTGGTCGGTACGCGCAAGAGCAGGGCGAGCAGCAAGCTGAGCCGTACGGTCAGCGTCGGGCGCCTGCAGCCAAGGCACGAGCTGGTCGCTGTCTCAACTCGCATGTCGGTGGCAGGATAAAAGGCCTACGCTTAAGGCAAACTTAAGCCGCGCAATGCTGAAATCGCCGCGTACTTGGGGAGGAATGGAAGCGGTGAGGGTTCTGTTGGTCGAAGACGACTCCATGCTGGGCGAGGCCGTTCAGGACGGACTGCGCCAGGAGGGATATGTCGTCGACTGGGTGCAGGAGGCCGGCACCGCGCTGGCGGCGTTGTCGACCACGGCCTTTAGTGCATTGCTGCTCGATTTGGGACTGCCGGGCAGCGACGGACTCGCAGTGCTGCGCTGGTTGCGCCAGCACGGGCGCACCACTCCGGTCATCATCGTGACGGCGCGCGACGGCGTCGCCGATCGCATCGCCGGTCTCGATGCGGGCGCTGATGACTACCTGATCAAACCCTTCGACATCGATGAGCTCGGGGCGCGGCTGCGCGCCATCACGCGCCGCGGCCTCGCTCGCGCCGAGTCCTTGCTCACCGCGGGCGAAGTGGTGCTCGATATGCGCCAGCGTCTGGTGAGCTTCCAGGGTGCGCCGGCCGCACTGACCGCGCGCGAGTATGCGGTGGTTGAGCTGCTGATGCGCCGCGCGGGTGGCCTCGTGACACGAGCCGAGATCGAGGAGGAGCTGTATGGATTCGAGGACGAAATCGCCAGCAACGCGATCGAGGTTCACATTCACAACCTGCGACGCAAGCTCGGCGCACACTTCATCACCAACCTCAAGGGCCGCGGCTACCGCGTCGAAAACGTCCGCTAGCGGGGAGCGGCCGTGGTCGCTGCGCCGGCGCATGGCGATCGCCGTCGCGGGCGCGGCCTGCATCGTGTTCGTGATTCTCGGGCTGCTCGTCTACCGGGCCGTGAGCAGCAGCACGACGGCCCAGTTTGACGAGATGCTGCAGCAGCAGGCGGTGCTGGCGCTGCGTTACGCCGACCACGAATACGGCGAGGGCGAAACCGTAGTGCCGGGCGCGGACACCACGAATACTCAGCAAATGCCCTTCGATGTGGTCTACCAGCTGATGAGGCGCACGGATGATCGATTGCTGTATCGCTCAGCGGGCGCACCGCAGGCACCGCTTGCAGTCGGCGACCAGGCCGGCTACTCCAACACGGCGCTCGACGGGCGCTCCTGGCGCGTGTACTCGCTCGGTTCCGCCACCACCCCTCTGGTCGTCCATGTCGCCGAACCGCTCGAGTATCGCGATGCACTGCTGTCGCGGACGCTGCGCGCCGTGGCACTGCCGTTACTGTTTGCACTGGTGCTGCTGAGCGCGCTGATCGCGGTGGTGACCGAGCGCGCCTTCCGCCCGGTGCGTCGCATGGCCGCGGATCTTGCCGGGCGCGGGGCGGATGATCTCTCCGCGGTCAACACGGCCGAGATGCCGGTCGAGACGCACGCGCTGGGGGTCGCCCTCAACGGCCTGCTGGCTCGGCATGCGCAGGTGCTGGCGCGGGAGCGGCGCTTCACGGCAGACGCGGCGCACGAGCTGCGCACGCCGCTCGCCGCCGTGCGGGTACAGGCGCAGGTCGCCGCGCGTGCCACCACCGCTGCCGAGATGCGCCGCGCGCTCGAGAAGCTGCAGACCAACATCGACCGCGCGACTCATCTCATGAGCCAGTTGCTGTCACTGGCACGGCTGGAGCCCGGATCCGCGTGCGCTGCTGAGGAGGCCACCCAGGCGAAGGTCGTCGTCGATCTGGTACTCGAGGATCTGACACAGGCGGCGCGCGAGAAGCAGCTCGAAATCACGGTCGCAGGCTGCGGGCAGCGTCTGCCGGGCTCTGCTGAGGTTCTCTACCTTTTGATCCGCAATCTGCTCGAGAACTCCGTCCGCCACGTCAGTGCCGGCGGACGCATTGCGCTCGCGGTGACGCGCCGCGAGGAATACGCCGTGCTTTTGATCAGCGACAATGGGCCGGGCATCCCGAGCGCGGAGCGTTCGCGCGCCTTTGAGCGCTTCTACCGCATACCGGGCAGCGCCGCGGGGGGCAGCGGTCTCGGTCTCTCGATCGTCGGACGAGTGGTCGAACTGTTGGACGGAGACATCGAATTGTCGGCCCCCGCTTATGGCACAGGTCTCGTGGTCACTGTTCGGCTGCCGTTCGCGAGGGCGCCACACCGGGATCGGTCAGCCGCTTAGCCGTGTCCGGGCGACTCTCGGCGAGGTGGCAGCGGACGCTCCTGACGTGCCTGTTGGCGTGGGCGGGTGTTGCGCGCGCGCAGACCGACGAGATCCAGGTATATGACGCTGAGATCACCGCGCCGGGTCACTTCAACCTGACCTGGCACAACAACTACACGCCCTCCGGACGGACGCAGCCTGATTTCCCCGGCGGCATCGTTCCCAATCATGCGCTCAATGGCGTACCGGAATGGGCGTATGGGGTTACCGACTGGTTTGAAGCGGGTATTTATCTGCCGGTCTATACGCGCACGAACGATGGCGCGCTGCTGTTCGACAGCACCAAGCTGCGTGCCCTGTTCGTCGTTCCTGACGCGCACGATCGCACGCTGTTCTACGGTGTGAACTTCGAACTCAGCTACAACACGCCCCACTGGGAAACGAGCCGCTTCTCCGGTGAGATCCGTCCGATCATCGGCGTACACTGGGGTCGCTTCGATTTCATCGCTAATCCTATTCTGGACACCGACTTCAATGGATTCGGTAAGCTCGATTTCGCACCCGCCGCCCGTGTCGCCTACAACGTCAATAAGAAATTTGCCGTCGCCATCGAGCACTATGCGGACTTCGGCCCGGTCCAGCACTTCGACAGCGCGTCCGCTCAGTCACAAACACTGTTTGCCGTGGTCGACTATGGCAGCAGCAGCAACGGGGTGGAGTTCGGCGTCGGTCACGGGCTGACGCGCGCCAGCGACTCGTGCGTACTGAAGCTCATGCTGATGCACGACCTGTAGGGGCCCGTGCGTGCCTGCCTAGCTCATCGGGCGTGTCGTCGATTGGCTACGGAACCACTCCGGCATCGTTCCCCGGGGGTTCCGCCCAAGCTTGGGGTGCGGCGCACCGCGGTTACGCAGCTGTTGATTCCAAAATGGACGCCCCCCCCGCCGTCAGACTGATCTCACCGCGGCTGCGGATCATCCCCGATAACGCCTCGGTCGCCTATGCGCGAACCTAAAGACGTACAGGCGAGCAACGTGGGAGATCACCATATTGCCCATCGAACGTGCGCCGTGCTGAGGTGATGACAGCGCCCTGACGGCCATCCAACAGTTGGGAGTGCAGTGATGAAGAAGATATTAATTTCGGTAGCGTGCGCGGTGAGTATGGCGTGCGCCCTCGGCGCTTGCGATCGTGCCAAGAGTGGCGCGCAGGTTGCCAAGGACACCAATGCCGCGGAAGAGAAAGCCGCGGAAAACATCGACAGATCGGAGCGCGATGCCACGCACGTGGCTGCCGTGCAGAATCAAAAGATGGCCGACACGGAGGCGCAGGGCGCGTACCGGGTGGCATTGGCGCAGTGCGAGGCACTAAGCGGTGTCGCGCAGAAGTCCTGTCGCGACCAGGCCGACGCGAACTACCAGCTCGCCAAGGCCAGCGCCAAGCAGGAGCGCGCGGAGTCGGATCCGAAGCCTTAGGCGGGCGCCGCAGGCAACAGGCCCTGCGCGGCGCTGTGGGGGACTGCCGCGGCGCCGTGAGCCCCCGGAAAATCGAACGAGGGGGTCATCCAACTCACCCCGAGCGCTCACGGGCCGCGACGCCCGCGGGCACCTTAGCGCGCCAGGGGAGCGCCACTCCAACATCCGTTGCTTCTGTGTGTATGCCGCGCCTGGCATGACCAGAGTTCCTTCCACGCCGCCAGAGGCGCAGATTCCATCGCGCTCGAATGGCGGGAACGGCGGCGACGACCGGCAAATATTTTACGTTTCCGCAGGTTACCGCGCCTTGCGCAGGCAGTATCAAAGTTGCCACGGGCGCTGACCCGCTTCATGCGCCCGGGAGGTCGCGTTCCTACACGCCGGCCCGAGGCAGTCGCGCGCCTTGCCGAAGATCGGCCGGCGGGCGCAACATGCCGCGCCCGTGTCCGAAAGCGCGGGCCCCCAGTCACAAGATCCGGAGAAATCAGCATGTGCGACAAGGACGCATTCGATGACATGACCGAGTACCAGCTGAAGTCAGGCGCCGTGTCGCGGCGACAGTTCGGCGCACTCACGCTCGGCGCAGGTGTCATGGCGCTTGTGCCGCCGGTCGCAGGCGCCGCTGAGGTAACGGAGTCCGAGGTACAAATCCGCACGCCCGATGGCACGGCGGATGCCTATTTCGTCTATCCGACCAAGGGCGCGCATCCGGGCGTGCTCATCTGGCCGGACATCTTCGGGCTGCGCCCGGCGTTTCGGCAGATGGGCAAGAGACTGGCGCAGTCCGGCTACGCGGTGTTGGTGGTGAATCCTTTCTACCGCCAGCAAAAGGCGCCCACCGCGCCGGAACATCCGGATTTCAACGACCCGGCCACGCGCTCCGCGCTCATGGCGCTCATGGGTTCCCTCACGCCCGAGACTTCCTTCACCGACGCCAAGGCGTTCGTGGCATTTCTTGACAGCCAGCCCTCCGTCGACCGCAAACGCAAGGTCGGCACCACCGGCTACTGCATGGGTGGGCCGCTCACGATGCGAACCGCGGCCGCCGTGCCCGAGCGCGTGGGCGCGGGCGGCTCTTTTCACGGGGGAGGTCTGGTGACTGACAAGCCCGACAGTCCGCATCTGCTCGTGCCGAAGATGAAGGCGCACTACCTGTTCGCGATCGCCGAGAATGACGATCAGAAGCAGCCGGAAGCTAAGAACGTGCTGCGTGAGGCCTTTGCCCAGGCGAAGCTGCCCGCGGAGATCGAGGTCTACGCCGGCACCCTGCACGGCTGGTGTCCGCCGGACTCTCAGGTCTACAACCCGGCACAGGCGGAGAAGGCCTGGAGCCGCCTGCTGGTGCTGCTCAAGAGCGCACTGGGTTAGGTCCGCGCAAGGACGGTGCGTCAGCGCGGCGCGCGAGACTCACAGGCCCAGATCGCTCAGGCTCGGATGATCCCCCGGTCGTGCGCCGGGGGCGTTCCAACGATACTTGCGTGCGCTCTCCGCGATCGGCAGGTCATTGATCGAGGCCATGCGGCGGCGCATGAGGCCGGCGGCGTCAAACTCCCAGTTCTCGTTGCCGTAGGAGCGGAACCAGTGACCCGAGTCATCGTGCCATTCGTAGGCGAAGCGCACGGCGATACGGTTCTCGCCGAATGCCCAGATCTCCTTGATGAGGCGGTAGTCGAGCTCGCGGTCCCACTTGCGGCGCAGGAACTGCTGAATCGCCGCGCGGCCCTGCAGGAACTCCGCGCGGTTACGCCACTCGGAGTTCTCCGTGTAAGCGAGCGACACGCGTTGCGGATCGCGGCTATTCCACGCGTCCTCCGCCATGCGCACCTTGGCGATCGCGCTGCTGAGGGTGAAGGGCGGCGTGATCGGAGCGGGTGGGGCTGGTGTGGGGCTTTGTGCCATGGTGTGTCTCCTTATGCGGCCGTGTGTCTCAGGCGCACCAAGCTCACGAGCGCAGCGGTAAGCGCGAGCGCTGCGGCGAAGTACAGCGCGGCGGTGGATCCGGCCGCCGCGTAGGCCCGGAACAGGATCGCCACGGTGGCGGCACCGAGCGTCTGTCCCAGCAGGCGCGCCGCGCTCAACATGCCGCCGGCTGCGCCACTGCGCGCACGCGGAGCGGCCGCCATGATAGTGCGATTGTTAGGGGCTTGGAAAAACCCAAAGCCCAGCCCACACAACGCCATGCGCCATATCAGACCCAGGGCGCCACCGGTGCTCGGCAACAGCGCGAGCAGCAGCAGTCCCGTGGCCATCACGGCGAGCCCGAGCCCCCCGAGGATGCCGGCGGGATAACGATCCGCGAGGCGCCCGGCGATGGGCGCGGCGAGCGCGAGCGCGAGCGGCCAGGGCGTCATGAACAGACCGGTTTCGACCGCGCTGTGTCCCAGGCGCTGGATTTCAAACGGCAGCGAGACCAGGGCGCTCATCTGGGCCGTGAAGCTGCACACCGACGTGGCGAGGGAGAGGGTAAAGATCGGGCGGCGCAGCAGATCAAACGGCACCAGCGGTGCAGCCCGCGGCAGCTCGTGCCGTGTGAGAAGCCAGCCGAGGAGCGCGCCTAAGGCAATCTGTGCCAGCGCGAGCGTGGTGGCTGCGTGGTGCGATAAGGCCTGCAGCCCGCTCAGGATGAGGCCGAGGCAGCCCGCATACAGCAGCGCGCCACCGTAGTTGAGGGCCCGGGCCGTGCGCTCAGACTCGGGCAGCGACTTGAGCGAGATGATGATGGTTACCAGGCCGATCGGGACATTGATGCCGAACAGCCAGCGCCAGTGCGCGATCGCGAGTACCGCCGAGGCGATCGTCGGCCCCACCGCTGCGGAACTCGCCACCACGAAGGCGTTGATGCCGATGGCACGGCCGAGCGAGCGGTGCGGATAGGTGAAACGTACCAGCGCCGCGTTCACGCTCATGATGCCGGCGGCGCCCACGCCCTGGATCACCCGCGCGATGCTCAAGGTGAGCAGCGTCGGGGCGAGCGCACAGGCGAATGAGGCGAGGGTGAAGATGACGATGCCCGCCTGCGAGACGCGGCGGTAGCCGACGATCTCGCCGAGGGAGGCGAGCGGCAGCAGCAGCATGAGTATCGCCAGTTGGTAGGCGTTGACGACCCAGATCGAGGCGGCGGCGCTGACGTTGAATTCGCGTGCGATCGAGGGCAGCGCGATGTTGACGATGGTGCTGTCCAGCACGGACATGACGATCGCGAGAATGATCGCCGCGATCGCCCAGTAGCGGCGCGGCAGCGGCAGTCCGTCGGGGAACGGGGAGCTCGGCGGGCTGGCGCGGGCGAGGGTCATCCGCCGCGGATCATATAGAGGAGTGGCCGGAAGATGTCATAAGTCGAATCCGCGCCCGCAGCGTGGCCAATGTGAGCTGCGTCACGTTTCTGGCTGCGCCCGGCCGGGCACAGGATCGCTAGAATGCAGGAGCCCGATCGCTACGCCTCCTGCCAGAAGAAGAACACGGTGTCCATGCACGTGAAAGACCGCAAGCCCTTACATCCGCGAGCGGGTCTGGCCGAGCGCCGGCGCGCAGAGCGCCGCTCGCAGGTGTTGCGCGCGCTGCTCTACGGCAGCTTCCGGCCGCGGCGCCGCGGCCCACGGCGCACGGATGAGCGCACCCTCAGTGCAGTCGACTGGCACCACCCACAGTGGCTCGCCGTGGGGATGCTGATCGTGATCGGCTCCTCTACCGATGCGCTTCTGACGCTCGTGCTGGTGGAGCGGGGTCTGGCGGTGGAAGCCAATCCCCTCATGGCGCCGCTCATTGGTCATTCCGCCTTGGCTTTTGCCCTGGTGAAGGTGGCGCTCACGGCCGGCGGCGTCCTGCTGCTCACGCAATTGGCCCGTATCCGTGCCTTCGGGAACATCCCGGTCGGGTTCTTCCTGTACCTGGTACTGGCCATCTACGGCGCCCTGATCATCTACGAGTGCAGCCTCCTTAACCTGCTCTAAGTCCCCGCGCCGGGGGCGTTTTTCCGCCGCCGCCTGTTTTTCGCTAAACTATTGGCCTGCCGGCGCTTTTCCCCCCAATGCTCGAACCTACTGCCCTTTACGGCGGCAACGCCGAGTTTCTTGACTCGCTCTACGAGCAGTACCTGCGTGAGCCTGCGAGCGTTGAGCCACAGTGGCGCACGTACTTCGCGAGCCTGGGTCCGGCGGCGGCCGGGGAGCGCGCGCATGCGCCGGTACGCGCAGCGCTCGCCGCGCGCGCAGCGAGCACCGCGGCGTCCTCGGAGTCGCCCGCCAGCGGCGCCGATGCGCGCCAGGCCGCCGTGTCGCGCCTCATCCAGGTGTGGATCAATCGCGGGCACCTCGTCGCCAAGATCGACCCGCTGGAGCTGAGCCTGCGCCCGCGGCCGCGGGTGCTCGATCTGGATTACTTCGGCCTGACGCCGGCGGATCTGGATGCGGAGTTCTATACCGGCAGCCGCATCGAGGCGGTGCCGCTGCGCATGAAGCTGCGCGACATCCTCGCGCAGCTCGCGTTCGTCTATGGCGGTACGGTGGGCGCCGAGTTCGCACACGTGTCCGACTCGGACGAGCGGCTGTGGCTGCAGGATCAGTTTCAGGCGGGGCGCCTCAAGGGCAGCTTCTCGGCCGAGGAACGCCGCAACATTCTGTGGCAGTTGACCGCCGCGGAGGGCCTGGAGCGCTATCTGCACACCAAGTACGTTGGCCAGAAGCGCTTTTCGCTGGAGGGCGCCGATGCCTTCATCCCGCTGCTCGATGATCTGATTCAGAACGCCGGCGTCGCAGGCATCGAGGAAGTGGTGATCGGCATGGCGCATCGTGGGCGCCTCAACGTGCTCGTCAATCTGCTCGGCAAGTCCCCGGCGGCGCTGTTCTCCGAGTTCGAGGGCGTCTATGACCCGAGCCGTCTGAAGGGTTCGGGCGATGTGAAGTACCACAAGGGTTTCTCGGCCGACCTGCGCACACCCAACGGCAACGTGCACACCGTGCTCGCCTTCAACCCCTCGCACCTGGAGGTCGTGGACCCGGTGGTGGAGGGCTCGGTGCGTGCCCGCCAGGAGCGCCGCGGCGACCTGCGCGCCGAGCGCGTGCTGCCGCTGCTGGTGCACGGCGACGCGTCGTTCGCCGGCCAGGGGGTGGTCATGGAGACGCTGCAGCTGTCGCAGGCGCGCGGGTTTTTCACCGGCGGCACCGTGCACGTCATCATCAACAATCAGGTGGGCTTCACCACCTCCGAGCCG
>DATHLO010000258.1:0-8052 GCA_035488075.1 Steroidobacteraceae bacterium
GCTGAGATGGCGGCGATCTTCCTGATCTTCACCAGTCAGGCCTGGAACATGGCCTTCAGCTTCTACCACTCGCTGCGCAGCATTCCGGACGAAATGGTAGAGGCCGCGCGCAACTTTCAGTTGAGTCCGTGGATGCGCTTCTGGCGTCTGGAGGTGCCCTTCGCGATGCCGTCGCTCATCTGGAACATGATGATGTCGATGTCGGGCGGCTGGTTCTTCGTCGTGGCCTCCGAGGCCATCACCGTCGGCAGCACAACCGTGACGCTGCCGGGCGTGGGTTCCTACATCGCCCTTGCCAACGAGCAGCGCAACTACGTCGCCATCGGCTGGGCGATCGCCGCGATGTTCGTCGTGATCCTCATTTTCGATCAGGTGCTGTTTCGGCCAATCATCGCAAGCGCCGACTGGTTCCGACTCGAGCAGGAGACGGGGCAGACCCCCAGCCACTCCTGGTGTCTGACCATGATGCGGCGCTCACGTTTCTTTGGCTTCCTCGGTCGTGCGTTTGCCGCGTTGCTGCGCGCCGGCAATCGGCCGCCGCAGCCGGCCGCGAATTCTCGCCCCTCAGGGCGGTTTGCGCTCTGGGACGCGCGCTACGGCGATCGTGCCTGGTTTGCGGGGCTCGGGCTCATCGGGCTTCTCGCGCTGTGGAAGGCCATTTCCTTCGTGCACGGGGACGTGCCGGTGGGGGAGATCGGGCACGTCATCGGGCTTGGGCTCATTACGCTCCTGCGCGTGGCCGTGCTGATCGCGCTCGCCAGTCTCATCTGGGTTCCGATCGGGGTGTGGGTCGGCATGCGCCCCCGGGTCGCGAGCATCGTGCAGCCCATCGCCCAGTTCCTTGCCGCCTTCCCCGCGAATCTGTTTTTTGGCTTCGCGGTCTCCGCCATCGTGCTGCTGAAGCTCACCCCGGACATCTGGTTAAGTCCGCTGATGATCCTCGGCACCCAGTGGTACATCCTCTTCAACGTGATCGTGGGGGCCTCGGCGATCTCCCCGGAGCTGCGCTACGCGGGCGAGAATCTAGGGCTCAAGGGTTGGCTGTGGTGGCGCCGCCTCGGACTGCCGGCGGTTTTCCCCTTCTACGTGACCGGCGCGATCACGGCGGCGGGAGGCTCGTGGAACGCGAGCATCGTTGCCGAGGTCGTGACCTGGGGGCACGAGACGGTGACGGCGCATGGACTCGGCGCGTACATTCATGCGGCCACCGATGCGGCGGACTTCCGCCGCGTCGTGCTGGGCACGTTCGTACTGAGCCTGTTCGTGGTCACCCTGAACCGGCTCTTCTGGCGGCCGCTGTACGCGCGCGCCGAGCGCAAGTTCCGTCTGAGCTAAGCCGCGAAGGAGACCGCCGTGAATGCCGTTGCACCGCTTAATCTCACGCCGCTCCTGGATGTGCAGGGCGTCAACAAGTCCTTCCGCAAGCCCGACGGCGATGAGCTCGTGGTGCTCGAGAACGTAAACCTCACGCTGCGGCCGGGTGAGATCGTGGGACTGCTGGGCCGCTCCGGTTCGGGTAAATCGACACTGCTGCGCTCGATCGCCGGCCTCGATCCGCCCTCCGGCGGGGTGGTGAACTACCTCGGTCGGCCGGTGCGCACCCCGGCGGCTGGCATCACCATGGTGTTCCAGAGCTTTGCGCTCTTCCCCTGGCTCACGGTGCTCGAGAACGTGCAGCTGGGGCTTGAGGCGCTCGGTGTTCCGCAAGTGGACATGCGTGCCCGTGCCTTGAAGGCGATCGACCTGATCGGTCTGGACGGTTTCGAGTCAGCCTACCCGCGCGAGCTCTCCGGCGGCATGCGTCAAAGAGTCGGCTTTGCGCGCGCGCTGGTGGTGCACCCGAACATTTTGCTGATGGATGAGCCGTTCTCGGCGCTGGACGTGCTGACCGCGGAAACCCTGCGTACGGATTTCCTGGAGCTGTGGGGCGAGGGGCAGCTGCCGATCAAGGCCGTGCTCCTGGTTACCCACAACATCGAGGAAGCCGTGCAGATGTGCGATCGGCTACTCATCTTCTCGACCAACCCGGGACGGGTCGTGAGCGAGATCCCGATCGATCTGCCGCAGCCGCGCCACACCCAGGATCCGCGCTTCCGGGCGCTGATCGATCGGGTGTACGTGGAGATGACGGCGCGGCCGCGCGGGGAGATGCGCCCGGGCGTGAAGTCCGAGCGTTTCCCGGGAAGCGGCATCGGCACGACGCTCACGCACGTGTCGTCGACCATTCTGACCGGCCTGATCGAGGCGGTGAGCGAGCCGCCTTACAGCGGCAAGGCGGACCTGCCGGCCATCGCCGAGGAGCAGCATCTTGAGGTCGACGACCTTTTTCCCGCCGCCGAGGCGCTGCAGCTGTTGCGCTTTGCGGAAGTGGAGGGAGGCGACATGAAGCTCACGGATGCGGGGCTGCAGTTCGCGCACGGCACTCTGGATGAGCGCAAGAAGCTCTTCGCCCAGCATCTGATCACCTACGTGCCGCTCGCCGCGCACATACGGCGCGTACTCGATGAGCGCGCGAGCCACACCGCGCCCAAGAGCCGCTTCTTCGATGAGCTCGAGGACTATATGGCTGAGGAAGCCGCCGAGCAGACCCTGCGCACCATCATCAGTTGGGGTCGGTACGCGGAAGTCTTCGCCTACGACGACAACCGCCAGGCCTTCAGCCTGGAGAATCCGGCCTGAAGTCTGAAGGGATCGGCGCGCGCCGAGAGCGTAACCTTCAACGCAGCAGTTAGAACAGCGCGCAAAAAAATGGGGCGATAGGGACCGCCATACCGCCCCAGGAGGAGACGCGACACGGTGGCACAGGCGCGAGGCCGGCAGCGCGTGTGCGGGGCAAAGAAGTGTCAAGAAATCTGCGAAGTCCGCGCGCGCGGATCGGGCCTGCTCAGAAGAGCGTGTATCGTTCCGATATGGAATCGCGCACCGCACCCGGAGATCTCAAGCCGACGCTCCTTATCGTCGATGACGATGAGGGGCTGTGCGCCATGCTGGAGGAATACCTCACGCTCGAGGGCTTCACGGCCCTCACCGCCGCGACCGGTCCTGCGGGCCTCGAGCAGCTGGCGCGTGCCGCGGTGGACCTCGTCATCCTGGACGTCATGCTGCCGGAACTTTCCGGCTTCGAGGTGCTGCGCCGCATCCGCGCCTTGAGCCGCGTCCCGGTGATCATGCTGACCGCGCGCGGCGAGGAGGTCGATCGGATCGTGGGGCTCGAGATGGGCGCGGACGACTACCTCGCTAAACCCTTCAGCCCGCGCGAACTGGTCGCCCGCATCCGCGCAGTGCTGCGGCGCACCCCGGCCGACGGGACGGCGACGGAGGGCGCGATCCAATGGGGTCCGCTGCGGTTGGATCTGAGGGCGCGCCGCGCCGAAGTGGGCGAAAACGACCTGGAGCTCACCTCCGCGGAACTGCGCATCCTCGAGCTCCTGGTGCGCGCCGACACCCGCACCGTGTCCCGCGATGAACTCATGCTGCAGGCTCTCGGCCGGCGCCTCCTGCCCACTGACCGCAGTCTCGACACCCACGTGAGCAACCTGCGTCGCAAGCTGCAGCGCTACACCGAACGCGTGAGCGTGCAGAGCGTGCGCGGCTCAGGCTACGCGCTCACGTTGAGCTCCGGCCGCACCCTTACGCCGGCGCCGCAACTCTAGGGGCGGCCCCGTGCACTCGTTGTATTGGCGGATCTTTCTCGCGTTCTGGGTGGCGCTCGCGCTCATTCTCGTGGGCACGCTCACCGTGGCGGTGAATGCGACCACCCACCGCACGGAACGTCCCTGGATTCAACGCGGCCAGCTGTATACGCAGGCCGCGCGCGCGTTCGAGTCCGGGGGACCGCAGGCGCTTAAGGGCTGGCTCCAAGCGCTGCCCCGCGAGCCCTTCGGCCGTACGTTCGTCGTAGGTCCGGACGGCAAAGAGATGCTCGAGCGGCCGCTGCCCGCATCGCTCTACGGTCCCGGCGGCAATGCTCCGCCGTCCGCTCCCGCTGCGGCGGGTGCCGATGCTGCCGTCGGCGCGATCGCGCCGATTGGGGGTGCGCTGGTCCTCATGGCCCCGGCAGGGGGCACCTACCACGTGGTCATTGGCCCGGTGCGCGATAGTCCACGCCTCTTTGGCGAGCTCGAGCTTCCGGGCGTGCCCTTGACGCTGCTGCTGATCGCACTCGCGGTCAGTGCTGCCGTGTGCCTGTTTCTCGCGCGCTATCTGGCCGCACCGGTCGACCGGTTGCGTCTGGCGACGCGGCAGTTGGCCAACGGCGATCTGAACGTGCGGGTGCTCCCGGCGTTAAAAGGACGGCAGGACGATCTCGGTCTCCTCGCGGCCGATCTGGACGCCATGGCCGAGCGGCTGCGGCAGCTGCTGGAGGGCAAGCAGCAGCTGCTGCGCGACGTATCGCACGAATTGCGCTCGCCGCTTGCACGGCTGCAGCTCGCCTTGTCGCTCGCGCGTCGCGACCCCAGCGCCAGCGAGCGCCACATGGCGCGTGCGGCCTTTGAGGCGGACCGCCTGGAGCAGCTCATCGCCCGTACGCTCAAGCTCGTGCGTCTCGAGCGCCCCATGCACGAGCTCGAGCAGGCGAGGGTGGATGTGGCCGAGCTGCTGCGCACGATCGCCGCGGATGTGGCCATCGAAGCGGACGCCCGGGGATGCCTGGTGCAGGTGCAGGTCGAGGATGCGCTATGCGTGAGCGGAGATGCCGAAGTGCTGCGCAGCGCGTTTGAGAACGTCATCCGCAACGCCGTGCGCTACAGCCCCCCGGCTGCAGTCATCGGGATCAGCGCGCGACACACGCCGCACATGGGGCCCGCGCAGGCGGTGGAAGTCACCGTGCGCGACTGCGGTCCGGGCGTGCCGGAGAAGGATCTCGGGCTGATCTTCGAACCGTTTTATCGCGTGGACGCCGCGCGCGAGCATCGCAGCGCGGGCGGTGAGGGTCTGGGACTGTCGATCGCGGCGCGGGCGATTGCCTTACACGGGGGAACGATCGCGGCCGCGAACGCCCCGGACGGCGGTCTCCTGGTGAGTGTTACCCTGCCGGCAGACGCCCGGGCGCGAGAGCAGCGGCCGGCCGCGGCCGCGTAGCGGGGGCGCGCTCGAACGCCACGAGCCCGCGCTGCTGCAGCGCTTCGTGCATCGTGGTGAAGGCAAAGTCCCCGAGCACACGCTTGAGGCGAGCCTCGCAGCGCGAAAGATTGGTGTAATGCCGGAAGCGCGAGAACGCGCCGACCCGGAAGCGCGGCTGACCCGGGTCAAGCTCCCACGGATGCAGGTAGAAGGCGAACGGGCGCTCGCGCTGTTCGTTGATCTGTCTGAGTCCCGCACGCGTCAGCCAGTACGGCAGGATGCGAAAATAGCCGCCGCCGGACACCGGCACCCGTAGGCCGAAGAAACTCGCCGTGGACATGGGAAATTCCGCCAACGTGCGTCCGGAGGGCGCGCTGATGCGATGCGGCTCGGGCGTGGCGCCCGGCAGACCGTACAGATCGTGGTGGATGGGGAAGACCGAGGAGTCGTAATGGAATCCCAGATCGATGAGCACATCCAGCGCCCACAGTGAGTCGCGCGTGACGGAGAAACTCGCGGCGCGATACCCGAGCACCGCGTGCCCGACCGTGTCCTCGAGGTAATTCTTGGCGCGGCTGGTCTCTTCACGAAATTCATCCGGGGTCTGCCGGTACACCAGCTGATGCGAGAAGCCATGGCAGGCGATCTCGTGACCGGCGTCCGCAATTCGACGCACGAGCGCGGGGACCCGTTCGGCGAGCCAGCCGAGCACGAAGAACGTCGCGTGCACATCGTGTGCATCCAGGATCCCGAGAAGTCGCTCGATGTTGCTGACGACACGAAGTTCGCGCGTCGACCAGCTGTCGCGAGCGATCGCCGAACTCAGCGCCGCGACATGGAAATAGTCTTCCACGTCGACGGTAAAGGCGTTCAATAGGCCCGCACCACGCGCCGCGCTGCTGTTATCAGTGTCCATGAGATCGGGACTATAGCGAACGGCTGCGCTTGATGACGTAGGTTCATCACCCACGGAGCTGACAGAGGTAGTCGGTGCGTTGCCCATGGCATCCGTTTCTTGGGCAGGCGAGGTATCCATTGAGGCGCAGCGAAAATCCTTAGGCAGCAGGCGCAAATGCGAACGGCTCCCGCAGGAGCCGTTTCGCGTGTCTCCAAACTCTGCGGAACGCTAGAAGCTTAGACCTGTGCGCGCTTGCGTCTGAACGCGAGGAAGCCCACGCCAGCCAACCCTAAGGCCAGCAGGGGCAATACGCCCGGCTCGGGTACGGCGGCGGTGGTCTGGCTGGGTCGCGGAGTACTCAAATTCACCGGCTCCACTGGCCGCCCGGGCCAGCGGTTGTGAACTTCCGCGCATGCGCTGCTGCCGCAGGTGAGGGCCGCTGCCGGCACGCTCCACGTCACGGCCGCTACGGTGGCGATACTCGCCAGCCCTGCAATCCGAGTGATTCTCTTCATCGCCACACCCTCCAATGATCCTTCCCTAGCATCCCGAGTTGCATCGTGCTCACCCGGGTGATCGTTTCTTTGATCCCTCGACTCGCATTCTGCCACTCCGCCGGTGAGCTGCAAGCTCGGCAGCGGGGGCCTTGGAAAAAAGCATAGCAAAGCGCTCGACCCCACGAGCGCGCGATGTGACATATCCCCAACAAATTGTGGGGCCCATCACAAGGTGACGTTTGGCGGCGGCCTCGCAGGCTTTGTGTCTGTCCCGGGCGACGGCACTATCGGTTTTAAAAACAACGAGTTAGTACGCATTTAACGTATTGCCGAGCTCGCGCCGTCGTCAGGCCGCGACGCGACAGGTTCCCCGGGGTGCCTGATGGCCACACCAGCAAGCCTAAATCAATGAAAACCATGCGAAATGACCCCACGGCATACCCCTTGCATTACTCGGATCGCTGCCGCTGGCCGGCTATTCGCTTGCCCCGCCTGCCGCAGATGTCTGGATCCAAGTGTGGTGTCCGGTGCAGGCCGGGCATGAGTGGGGGTTTGTGCCTTGAAAACGACGAAGCTTTCTTTCGCACTGCTGGTGGCGCTCTTCACGCTGGTGGGCTGCAACTCCGGCGATCAATCGAACACCGCGCAGGGTGTGCCGAGCGGCAACGGCACCGCCACACTCTCCTGGGAAGCCCCCACGACCACCACGACCGGTTCCGCGCTCACGGACCTGGCCGGGTATCGCATTTACTACGGCATCAGCGCGTCGGATCTTTCCCAGAGCATCCAGCTCAACACCGTCGGCGTTCAGACTTACGTGATCGATAACCTCGGAAGCGGAACCTGGTATTTCGCCATCAAGGCCGTCACCACGGTCGGTGTCGAAAGCGCCTTGTCAGACATCGTCAGCAAGACCATCAGCGGAACACCTCCGCTCACGTGATGCTCGTGTGACCGCGTTCGCAGCGGGACCGCTCCGCCACGCGGTCCGGGGGTGTTGCCGGTAAGATCGCGCAGATGCGTGTTCCGGGCTCCCTGCGACTGTGGTTGATCCTCGCCCTGGCGGTTCTCGTCGCGCTCCTGTTTTGGCCGAGCACGCAAGTCCTCTACGAGCAGTGGTCGGACTTCGTCAACATCACTTTTACACACGGCTGGCTGGTGCTTCCTGTGAGTGTTGCGCTTGTGCTGCGTTCGCGACGCCAAATCGCGGCCGTGCCGGCAGCGCCCTGGCCCCTCGCGATGCTCGCCCTGAGCGGCGCCGTAGTCGCCTGGCTGATCTGCTATCGGGCGAGCATTCAGGACCTGCACATCACCATCTTTCCGGCGATCTTCTGGTTCGCCGTGACCGCAGCGTTCGGCTGGAACGTCGGACGTCAGCTCGCCTTTCCGGTCGCCTTCTTTTACTTCGCCGTGCCCTCCTGGGCGCAACTGGGCAACCCGCTGCAGGACTTGACGGTCATCGCCATGCAGGGATTTCTCGGGCTGACCGGGCCGCACGCGGTGATCTCGGGCGACACGATCCATATCCCCAACGGCAGTTTCAGGATCGAGGAGGGCTGCAGCGGGCTGCACTTCATGATCGTCGGTCTCGCC
>DATHLO010000259.1:0-2395 GCA_035488075.1 Steroidobacteraceae bacterium
AGCCCCGGGGCACGCAAGGCGCTGCTGAAGGATGAGCGCCAGCGCTTCCTCGAGGACGAGTGGCCCAAGGTCTACGCCACCATCCAGCGCCTGGGACTGACTCCGGATGAACTGCAGCGCGCGGGCGCGGCAGCGCCGGCCACACCGTGGCCTGCGCAAGGCACCGCCCCCGCCCCGCAAGGTGAAAAAGATGACAGCAGTAATTGAAGCGCGCGGACTCGCCAAGAGCTTCGGTGCGACGCAGGCCCTCGCGGGCGTCAGTTTCCACATCGACGCCGGACGCATCGTCGGACTCATCGGCCCGAACGGCGCCGGCAAGACCACCGCTCTTAAGGCGATCCTGGGTCTCACCTCCTTCAACGGTGAGCTCAAGGTGCTCGGCCTTGACCCGCGCACGCACCGCGATGAGCTGATGCGCGACGTGTGCTTCATGGCCGACGTCGCGGTACTGCCGCGCTGGATGCGCGTGAGCCAGGCGCTCGAGTACTGCAGCGGTGTGCACCCGCGCTTCGACCGTGAGCGCGCGCAGATTTTTCTGCGCAAAACCGATATTCAGATGAAGAGCCGCGTGCGCGAGCTCTCCAAGGGCATGGTGACGCAGCTGCACCTGGCGCTGATCCTCGCCATCGACGCCAAACTGCTGGTGCTGGATGAGCCGACGCTCGGACTGGATCTGCTCTACCGGCGGCAGTTCTACGACACCCTCCTCAATGACTACTTCGACAAGGAACGCACCATTCTTCTCACCACGCACCAGGTGGAAGAAGTGGAGAACCTCTTCACGGACGTGATCTTCATCAGCCACGGACAGGTGGCGCTCGCCACCTCGGTGGAAGAGCTCGGCAGTCAATATCTGCAGCTGAACGTGAGCGCCGATGCCGCCGCCCGCGCGCGGGCACTCAAGCCCTTCTACGAGCGCGAGGTGTTCGGCCGGGTCGCCATGTTCTTCGCCGGACGCAGTGCCGCGGAGCTTGCGCCTCTCGGGGAGCTGCGCACGCCCTCGATCGCCGACCTGTTCGTCGCCAAAATGCAGGGGTCGATGAACTCATGAACACCGAAACCGCCGACCTGCCGACCGCCGCACCCGTAAGCCGCACCGGCCGCATCGGCACGCGCGAAACGCTCATCACCCTGATGCGGCGCGAATTCTGGGAGCACGCAGCGCTTTGGCGCGTGCCGCTGATCGTGGCCGCACTGCTGGCGATCTCGACCGTGTTCTCGTGGCGCATCGAAGTGGACGATAAGCACCTGCACATGCTCGATGCGTCCGCGCGCATCGTCGTGCTCAACATGAGCCAGACGATGTTCGCGCTGCTCATCTACATCGTGGCCTCCTGCGTGGTGACGTTCTTCCTCCTCGACTGCCTGTACGCGGAGCGCAAGGACCGCAGCATCCTTTTCTGGAAGTCCCTGCCGGTCTCCGACGGGCTGACCGTGCTCTCTAAGTTCCTGGTCGCCATGGTTGTCGTGCCGCTCGGGGTTTTCCTGCTGGCGATCGCCAGTCACCTGATCGCACTGAGCATCTGGGAGCTGCGCCTGGCCTCCGGGGGTGTCCCGGACGTCGTCAGCTGGGACACCATCGCCTGGGTGCGCGGCGAACTCGTCATCCTGCTGTGCATCATCCTGAGCTCGCTGTGGTATGCGCCGGCCGCCGCCGCCGCCATGCTTCTGTCCGCGTGGCTCAAGCGCGGCCCGATTCTCTGGGCATTTCTCGGGCCACTGCTGCTGGTGCTGCTGGAGGGGATCGTCTTTCACACCTTCTATTTCTGGCACTTCATCCAGTACCGCACCTCCGGGATCTGGCACATCCTGACCACACGCGGCGGTCATTCAGTCATGAATGACGACATGCGGATGCTGAGCGACTTCAACTGGGCGGCCGCCTTCAGCAGCCCGGATCTGTGGCTCGGCGTGGTCGCTGCCGCGGGCCTGCTGTATGCCACGGCGCGCGTGCGCCGCTACCGCGACGACACCTGAAGCCGTGGTTGCAACCCGGAAAAGCGAGTACCTGCGGGGTGTGTTGCAACCCCGCGGCGGCCAGGCCGGCAATGGCTGAGGCGCTCGGGTAGACTTTTTCCGCCGCGGCGTATTGAGCCCCGAAGAGCCAACGCTGCGGCGTCCGCTAGAATGTGTTGCTCGGCGCCACCAGGGGAAGCGATTGGCCCGGCAACCTGCGCCGATGCTTAAATGCGGTCCAGCAAAAGGAGTCCATATGTTCGAGAGCAAGAACGACCTGCCCCTGGGCGCCTGCACCCGGGCGGTGAAGCTGCTGAACGAGCGGCTCGCGGACGCCCTCGATCTGGGCTCGCAGAGCAAACATGCGCACGGGCGTGATGCCGATACGGCCGACCTCTTCACGGGCATCTCCCGCGACCTCAACAGGCAGCCGTGGTTC
>DATHLO010000260.1:0-2362 GCA_035488075.1 Steroidobacteraceae bacterium
GCGCCGCAGTTCATCACGCCCGTGCTCGGCAGCTATTCCTTGTGTCAGTTCCTCGCGGCGCCGCACTGGGGACGCTTGAGCGATCGCTATGGACGGCGCCCGATCCTCATGAGCAGCCTCGCTGGCGCCTGCCTCTCCTACGTGATGCTCGGGTTGGCAAGCAACGTGTGGTGGCTGCTCGCCTCGCGCATGCTCGCCGGCATCATGGCCGGTAACATCGCGGCGGCCTTCGCCTACGCCTCCGATATCTCTCGTCCCGAGAAGCGCGCCGTGACCTTGGGCCTGATCGGAGCGGCGATCGGCATCGGTTTTACGCTCGGACAGCCCGTGGGCGGTCTGCTAGCCGGCAAGGATGCGGCGAGCGCGAATTTCGTCGCTCCCGCGGCCGTGTCGGCCGCACTAAGCCTGCTCGCGATCTTGCTGGTGCGCTTTGTGCTGCCGGAGAGCCATAGCGTTGCGCACCGTTCACAGCAGCCCGCTGAAGCGCGCCGTGGGGCCTGGCGGCTGCTGCGCGAGCGGCCGACGCTCGCCTATATGGCCGCAGCCACGCTCGCGGTCACGTACTCGCAGGCCATTCTCGAATCGATCTTCGCCATCTGGGCGCTGCATCGCTACGGGTTCGGACCGCGCACGGTGGGATTTCTCTTGTTCGGCGTGGCGCTGCCGGCACTCGTGATGCAAGGCGGCCTGGTGCGCATCCTGGTGCCGCGTCTGGGTGAGGCGCGGCTGGCGATGTGGGGCGTGCTCGCGTACGTGGCCGGACTTGTCACCTTGAGTCAGGCGGGCACGCTCGCCGTCACGATCGCCGGACTGCTGCTGTGCGGGACCGGTCTGGGCGCTTACAACCCCAGCGCCTTCGCGCTCGCCTCCAAGCAGTCGCGCGGTCACGACCGCGGCGCGGTGCTCGGGGCGTATGTGGCGAGCGGGAGTCTGGCACGCGTCATCGGCCCCTTCACCTCCGGCCCGATTTATGCGCTCCTGGGCAGCGCGGCCCCGTTTCTGGTGGGTGCCTGTGTGACGCTGCCCGCCGCCTGGCTCGTGCGGCGCACCGAGCCACCGGCGCGCGACTAAGTCGGCAGCGCAAGCTCGATCGTGCCCCCGACGATGCGCACCGCGTAGGTGGGCAGCGGCACTTCCGCCGGCGGTCCGAGCACGCGGCCATCGCGGATATCGAACGAGGCGCCGTGCAGCGGGCACACCAGGCGCGTCGCGCGCAGCCGCCCTTCGCACAGGCGCGCGTGCGCGTGCGTGCAGATGTTGTCCAGCGCAAACACGCCCTCGCGCGTGTGGCAAACGACGAGCTCACGGCCGCCGAGCACACAGGTGCGCATGCCACCGAGGGGCACGTCGGCGAGTTGCAGCACGCCCTGGAACTCAGGCATCGCGTGGCTACAGCTCGATCTCGGTCTCGAAGATCGAAACGGCCTGGCCGCTGATCCACACGCCGGCGAGCTCATCGCCGGCGAATTCCAGTTCCACCTCGACGCGGCCCGGCCGGTGCAGCGAGTGCCCCTGGATGCCGGAAAAACGCGCGCGTTCGTTGCTCTTGCTGAGGAAACCGTGCCGCGCAAGGTAAGCACCGAGGAGTCCGTGCGCGTTGCCGCTCACCGGATCCTCGGCGATGCCGAGCGCCGGGCAGAACATGCGCGACTCGGTGAGGTGATCCGGCTCCTGCGGCGTGAGCGTGAAGACGAAATAGCCGGCCGCGCCGATCTGCGCGGACAGCGTGGTGAGGCGCTGCAGGTCCGGCTTGAGGTGCTTGAGCGGTTCGGGCCCGCGCACCCCGATCAGCAGTCGCGTGCCCGTGGCGCCTACGATGCGCAACGGCATCCGCGGATCGAGGTTATCGGAGGCGAGTGCCAGCGCGTCGAGTACCGCCAGACGCTCGCGGTCATTCAGTTCGCGCCCGAGCGGCGGCGGGCTGCGGCGTATCGCGATGCGCCGCTCAGGGCCGCTGCCGCGCACTTCGATGTCGACGATGCCGGCCTTGGATTTCTGTCGTTGCCAGCGCGGCGCATCCTGCCGGCGCGACAGCACGTACTGCGCGGCGACGGTGGCGTGCCCGA
Organism: Steroidobacteraceae bacterium; assembly: GCA_035488075.1. Lineage (GTDB taxonomy): Bacteria > Pseudomonadota > Gammaproteobacteria > Steroidobacterales > Steroidobacteraceae > 13-2-20CM-66-19. The sequence continues at coordinate 2,067 of DATHLO010000260.1, forward strand.
CGAAGCCGGCCTCGCTGCGCGGCGTGAAGAAGCGCGCGCGCACGGTGTGGTCGTCGGCGTCGGGGGAGAGGATAAAGGCGGTCTCGGCATTGTTGAGTTCGCGAGCGATGGCGAGCATCTGCGCCTCGGCCAGCACGTCCGCGTTTAACACGACCCCGGTCGGGTTGCCGGTGAAGGGTTCGCGCGTAAAGGCGTCCACCTGGTGAACTTGGATTTTCCGCGTCATCGTTCCTTAGCCACCCTGGTGTCCCTGGCCGTCCATTCTAGTGCGATCATAGCCGCAGTGAGCCGCTGCG
>DATHLO010000261.1:0-15664 GCA_035488075.1 Steroidobacteraceae bacterium
GCTAGAGTTCATCGAGATGAATCCGGTGATGCGCGCGGGGCTGGAGGCGCGGCTCGCGGCCGCGCGCGCCTGGACGGGCGCCGAGCCGGTCCAGGTGATCGATCTTGGCGGCTGACGACTAACCAGGAGCCTGCTCATGAGTGCCTGGCAGAACGTTCGCTATGACTACCGCGGCGCGGCCGTGCTCGTGACCGGGGGCACCTCGGGTATCGGGGCCGGCATTGCCGCCGCTTACCGCGAGGCGGGCGCCGAGGTGACGATCACCGGCACACGCGCGGCCGCCAAGGAGTACGAGGGCGACCTGAGCGCTTATCGGTACCTGCAGCTGAGTCTCACGGATAAGGCGCAGATCGCGAGCGTCGCCGCCAGCCTGCCGCGGCTCGATATCCTGGTGAACAACGCCGGCGCCAACTTCATGCTGCAGAACGAGTACGACCCGGAGGTCTTCGAGAAGGGCCTGCAGGTGAATCTCGCCAGCGCTTACCGCATGTCCCAGGCCTGCCGGGCGCGGCTGGCCGAGAGCCAGCTGCCCGGCGGGGCGAGCGTGATCGGCATTGCCTCGCTCACCTCGTTCTTCGGGCTCGAGGTGGTGCCCGCCTATGGGGCCGCGAAAGCTGGACTCGTGCAGCTGGTGAAGACGCTGAGCATCACCTGGGCGAAGCAGCACATCCGCGTCAACGCGGTGGCCGCCGGACTCACCGAGAGCCGCATGACGGCGCAGATGCTCAAGATCCCGACCATGATGGCACCGCGGCTCGCGCGCACCCCGCTCGGGCGCGCCGGCAAGCCCGCCGATGTCGCCGGCGCCGTGCTCTTTCTCACCAGCTCGGCCGCCAGCTACATCACCGGACAGACCGTGGTGGTCGACGGCGGCTACTCGATCGTCGGCTGATGATGGGCGAGGACATCCGCATCGATGATCTGGCGCAGCCGCAGCTCAACGAGGCGCAGCGTGCCGCGCTCGCCTGGGGCGAGACGCAGCCGGTCGAGCTGCGCGCCGCGGCCGTCCTCGCGGCGGCGCGCGCGCGTACCGGACTCAGTGATTTCGGTGCCGGAGATTTTCACGAGCGCCTGGAGCTGCTGTGCGACGAATGGAACTGCGATCGGCCGCTGACGGCGATGCATCGGGCGGTGCTGTTCGGCTATCTGGCGCGCTACGCCAGTAACCGCCTGCTGATCCACGATAGCCTGCAGCGCCATCCGCAGATCCTCGCCGAGCGTATCGACCGCCCGGTCATCGTCACCGGGCTGCCGCGCTCGGGCACCACGCACCTGGTCAACCTGCTGGCCGCAGATGCCCGCTTTCACTCGCTGCCGCTGTGGGAATCGTACGAGCCGGTGCCCCTGGCGGGGGAGGGGACGCTGCCGGATGGCACCGATGCGCGCTACGCACGCTGCGCCGCCGCCTGGGAGGGCATGCGCCAGGTGACGCCGCTGCTGGCGTCGATGCATCCGATGGAGCCGGATCACATCCATGAGGAGCTCGAGCTCATGGGGCCGGACTTCGCCTCCTACAACTTCGAATGGCTCAGCATGTCCCCGCGCTGGCGCGATCACTACCTGGCCACCGATCAGACGCCGCACTACGAGTACCTGAAGCGCGTGTTGCAGCTGCTGCAGTGGCAGCGCCACGTGAGCGGCAAGCGCTGGGTGCTCAAGTGTCCGCAGCATCTGGAGCAGCTGCCGGTGCTGCTTAAGGTGTTTCCGGATGCGACCGTCGTGTTCACGCACCGCGACCCGGTCGCCGTCGTGCAGTCCACCATCACCATGCAGGCCTACACGCAGCGCATGCAGCGTCCGAAGGTGGAGATGATGTGGCTACGCGATTACTGGGTGGCGCGCATCGAGCATCTGCTGCGCGCCTGTGTGCGCGACCGCGCTCTTGCCCGGGCGGCGCGCAGCGTCGACTGCCCGTTCGACCTCTTTATGCGCGATCCGTGGAAGATTCTTGAAGAGGTGTACACCAAGGCGCAGCTGCCGCTCACCGCGCAGGCGCGTGCCTCACTGGAGCACTATCTGGCGGCGCATCCGCGCGGCAAGGCCGGGCAGGTGCTGTACGAGCTCAAGCGCGATTTTGCCCTCGAGCCGCAGCAACTGCGCGAGCGCTTCCGCTTCTACTTCGACCGTTTCAGCGTCAGCGCCGAGCACCATTAGCGCACGCGCGCGGCGCGCTTTCAGCCGCCGAGCTGGGCGACACTGCGCAGTATGGCGCGCACCAGGCGGGCCTGCCGGTCGATCCCGGTCTTCGAGAACGTCGAGCGCAGGTGAGCGCGCGCAGTGTTAAGGGTGATTCCTAAGTCACCGGCCGCCTCCTGCAGGCTGCGGCCGTTGGCAAGACACAGTGCCAGCTGCGCCTCCTTGTGCGTGAGCTCGAAGAGTTTGCGGATGGTGTCCACCGGCGCCGGGGTCTGCGAGCCTTCCTCCACGCTGATGAACACCGCGACCGCAGGACTCACGGCAGGCTCTTCGGCTCCCATCGAGCCGGCCGCCGGGCGGATCATCATGCCGTAGTGGCCGGCCCCGGAGGGCCGGCGCGCGCGCAATACGTCCACGATGCCGGGCTTGGAGGCGCGTCCGGCGGCGATGGCGCGGTTGATGGCCTCGCGCAGGCGCAGCGCGTCCGCGGGGTGCGTGAGGGCGAGCGTGTCGTTGGCGAGCGCGATGCCATCCTGGCGATGCAGAATGTCACGTGCCAGAGCGTTCATATGGATGACGTGGCCGGAGGCATCCAGTATCACCGTGGCAAGAGTGAGATGGTCCATCGCATCCGCGTAGATCGCCCGCTCCATCTTGGTGACATCGAGCGCGGCGTGGGTGCGCATCGCGATATCAAAATGCGGCACCAGGTACTCGACAAAGCGCTTCTCACTCGCGGTGAAGTTGCCGGCGCTGCGTCCACGTGTCACACGCAGTCGGGCATACAGACGGTCCCCGTCGCGCACGTCGACGCCGAGGTTATAGATCGCGTCCCAGGGGATCAGGTAGTCGATGTAGAAGCGGCTGGCCTCGAGCTGCTCGACCGGGACGAACTCGTGCAGTGAGATCACCTGCTTCTCCGGCAGGTTCACGAACGGATCGGAGGGGAAGTAACTGTGCGCGTACTGCGCCAGCACCTCATCGCTCCCGCCCCAGGAATACAGCAGGCCCGCTTCAGCGACGTGCGGGGAACGCAGCAGCAAGGTGGCGGCGCCCTTCATGCGCTGCCCGAGACCTTCGAGAAATTCTCGCCAGCGCTTCGGCTCGAGCGCCCCTTCGTGCATCAGCAGCGCCAGACGTTCGCGCAAATCAAGCGATGCGCTGACAGCGGGGGCCTTCGGAGCGGGGGCGGCGCGGGGTGCGGAGCGGGCGGCGGGACGACTCATGGATGATTCAGGGGCGGCTCGGGCGCGGACGGTAACCCATTAATAAAGAGTACTCTATATGAGTGATGCCGACCACGGTGGGTCCGCCGTTACGCTAGTGGGCTCAATGAGCGCAAGAGAGCGATAAGGAGTTCCATGACACGTCTGGCAGGCAGGGTGGCCCTGGTCACGGGTGCGGCGCGCGGGCTTGGGGAAGTTGTGGGCCGCCGCCTGCACGCCGAAGGCGCGCAGGTGGCCTTTGCGGACGTGCGTGACGAACTCGGACGTGCGCTCGCCACCTCACTCGGCGAGCGCGCCCATTATGTCCACCTCGACGTGTCGAGCGAGGACGAATGGCGCGCGGCGGTGGCGGCGGTGCGCCAGCGCTTCGGCGCGCCGATCCGGATCCTGGTGAATAATGCGGGCATCTATCGCACCGGAGCGACCGCTGAGCAGAGCGTCGAGGAGTATCTGCAGATCATTCGCATCAATCAGCTCGGCACCTTTCTGGGCATGCGCACCTGTTTCGCCGGGATGCGCGACGCCGGCGGCGGCTCGATCGTCAACATTGCCTCCACCGCTGGAATTGAAGGCGTGCCGCTGGCCCTCGCGTACACGGCGAGCAAGCACGCCGTGGTTGGCATGACCAAGGCTGCGGCGCTCGAGTTCGGCGCCGCCAAGATTCGCGTGAACGTGGTGTGCCCCGGCGCCATGCTGACACCGCTGCTGGCGGAGTCTTTCAAGGTACCGGTGCAGGTGCTGGCGGCGGCACCGTTCCCCAATTCCCCGCTCGGGCGCATGGGCGATCCGGCGGAGGTCGCACCCACCGTCGTGTTTCTCGCCAGCGATGAATCCTCCTACACCACCGGCAGTGAATTCGTGGTCGACGGCGGCATCACCGCCGGCGTCATGCTGAGCCCGCCAGGCTGAGGTCGCGGCCGTGAGCGAGGGCAAGCGCGTGGCGGCCATCGAGGGCTGGTTCTCGCTCGAGGACCCGCCGCACCTGCTCGGTTCACGCTGCCGCGGGTGCGGCACCTACTTCTTTCCGAAGCTCAGCAGCTACTGCCGCAATCCCGAGTGCGAAGGCACGAGCTTCGAAGAAGTGAAGCTCAGCCGCACCGGGCGCATCTGGTCCTATACCAACGCCTGCTATCAGCCGCCGCCCCCGTTCGTCGCGCCCGCGCCGTTCGTGCCGTTTGCAATCGCGGCGGTGGAGCTTGAGGCGGAGCGCATGATCGTACTCGGCCAGGTCGTAAGCGGCGTAGATGTGAGGCAGCTGAAGGTGGGCATGCCGGTCGAGCTCGTCCTCGAGCCACTCTACCGCGATGGCGATACGGACAAGCTCGTGTGGAAGTGGAAGCCGCTCGCGGCGCGCGCATGAGCCGCGAGGTCGCAGTGCTCGGCGTCGGCATGCATCCCTGGGGGAAGTGGGGACGCAATTTTGTCGAGTACGGCGTGCACGCGGCGCGCGCCGCGCTCAAGGATGCGGGCGTCCCGTGGACTGACGTGCAGTTCGTTTCTGGTGCCGCCACCATGCGTTGCGGCTATCCGGGTTACGTGGCGGGCGCCACCTTTGCGCAGGCGCTCGGCTGGCAGGGCGCGCAGGTCAACACCTCCTACGCCGCCTGCGCGTCCGGTTCGCAGGCACTCGCCGCGGCGCGCGCGCAGATTCTCTGCGGGGCGTGCGAGGTGGCTCTCGTGGTCGGTGCGGATACGACGCCCAAGGGGTTCCTCGCACCCATGGCGGGTGAGCGGCCGGAGGATCCGGACTGGGTGCGCTTTCACCTCGGCATCACCAACCCGACTTACTTTGCGCTCTATGCGCGCCGGCGCATGGATCTGTACGGTGCCACGGTCGAGGACTTCACCGCCGTGAAGGTCAAGAACGCCGCGCACGGCGCGGAAAACCCCAATGCCCGCTACCGCAAGCGCTTCACGCGCGCGGAAGTGCTCGAGTCGGCGATGGTCGCGGACCCGTTGCGCCTGCTGCACGTGTGCGCAACCTCCGACGGCGGCGCGGCCGTGGTGTTGAGCAGCCTTGAGTACGCGCGCCGGCACAGCCGGCAGGCGCCGCGGATCGCTGCGATCTCAACCGTCACGCCGCGCTTTGCGAGCACCGAAGTCGAGATGCCCGATATCGCCACGGATTCCGCCGCTACCGCTGCGGGGCACTCTTTCCGTGCCTCCCTCGCCGCGCGCGCCTACGAGGAAGCGGGTCTCGGACCGGAGGATCTGTCACTGGCGGAGGTGTACGACCTTGCCGCCTCGATGGAGCTGGACTGGTATGAGTACCTGGGACTGTGCCAGGCGGGCGCCGCGGAGGCGCTGCTGCGCAGCGGTGCCACCGCGATCGGCGGGCGCATCCCGGTAAATGCGAGCGGCGGTCTCGCGTGCTTCGGCGAGGCGGTACCCGCGCAGGCTCTGGCGCAGGTATGCGAGCTGGTATGGCAGCTGCGCGGTGAGGCTGGTGCACGGCAGGTGAAGAACGCGCGCGTCGGCATCACGGCGAACCAGGGCCTCTTCGGCCACGGTTCCTCGGTGATCGTGAAGGCTTAGGCCGTCAGCGCTGTTTTCAGATCCGCGCCGAGGTCAGCGAGTGCGCGGTTCGCCACGGCCGTGACGTAGGGCATGCTCGCAAAGCCGTGGATCATGCCCAGGTAACGGCGTCCCGTGACTGCGACGCCCGCTGCGCGCAGCCGATCTGCGTACGCTTCGCCCTCATCGCGCAGCGGATCAAATTCGGCCGTGGCGACGGTGGCCGCCGGCAGCCCCGAGAGCTTCGCGCGCAGCGGAGCCGCCAGGGGATTGGTGCGATCGGCGGGGGACTTGAGGTAGTGACCCCAGAACCACTGCATGGTATTGCGCGTCAGCAGGTAGCCCGTGCCGAGTGTCTCGGCACTGGCACTGGCGCACTCCGGGTCGAGGAACGGGTACAGGAGCCCCTGATAGCGCAGCGTCGGGCCCTCGCGGTCCCGCGCGAGCAGCGCGGTCGCCGTGGCAAGGTTGCCGCCGGCGCTGTCACCGGCCACCGCGAGGCGCGTCGGATCGATGCCGAGCCGCTCGCCCTGCGCGGCAAGCGCCTTGAGCGCTGCGTAGCAGTCCTCCAGCGGGGCGGGGAAGGGCGCTTCGGGGGCGAGGCGATAGTCCACCGAGGCGACCGCGCAGCCGGAAGCGTTCGCGAGCAGCTTGCACATGTCATCGTACATATCCACGTTGCAGATGACGAAGCCGCCGCCATGGAAGAAAACGATGAGCGGCAGATTGCGCGCCGCTGAGGGTGTGTAGAGCCGTACCAACAAGTCAGCCTGCGCACCGGGCAGCTGCAGATCGCGCACCGCGTGAATGGGCGGTGCGAGCACGGGCGCCGGGTACTGCCTGAGCAGTTCGCGCACCACTTCAGGTGTGAATTGCTCCAGGGGCGGAAACTGCCCCATGGGCGAGTCAAGGTAGGCACGAATGCTCGCATCCAGTTCCACGTCGTGGGTCTCCCTGAGGCGCTTTAGGCGCGCTGTTTCTGGGCGCGCGCCATGTTGAGGGCGAGATCTTCGATCAGATCCTCCTGGCCGCCGACGGTCTTCAGCCGACCGAGCTCCACGAGGATGTCCGCCGAGGGCACGCCGTACTTGGCGCCCGCACGCTTGGCGAACAGCAGGAACGATGAGTACACGCCGGCGTAGCCGAGGATGAGCGCATCGCGATCGATGCGGATCGGCTGATCCATCATCGGCACCACCAGGTCCTCAGCGACGTCCATGAGTTTGAACACATCGACGCCGGTCTCAATCCCCATGCGCACGGCCACCGCATTGAACACCTCGAGCGGGGTGTTGCCGGCACCGGCGCCCAAGCCGGCCGCCGAGCCATCGATACGGATCGCCCCGGCCTCGATCGCCGCGAGCGAGTTGGCGATCCCCATGCCGAGGTTGTGATGACCGTGAAAGCCGATCTCGGTTTCAGGTCTCAGGGCCGCACGCAGCGCCCCTACGCGCGCGCTGACATCCTCGGGCAGCATGTAGCCGGCCGAATCGGTGCAGTAGACGCAGTTCGCGCCATAGCCCTCCATGAGTTTCCCCTGGCGCGCGAGCTCCTCGGGCGGCACCATGTGCGCCATCATCAGAAAGCTCACCGTGTCCATACCGAGCTTGCGCGAGCGGGAGATGTGCTGCTCGGAGACATCAGCCTCCGTGCAGTGGGTCGCCACGCGAATGGTGCGCACCCCGCAGTCGTAAGCGACCTGCAGGTCCTCGACCGTGCCAATGCCGGGCAGGAGCAGGGCGGAGACCTTGGCGCGCTTGAGTTTCGGGATCACCGCGCGCAGGTACTCCTCATCGCTGTGTGCCGGGAAGCCGTAATTGACCGAGGCGCCGCCCAGGCCATCGCCGTGGGTGACCTCGAGCAGCGGTACGCCGGCCGCATCGAGTCCGGTGGCGACGGCGATCATCTGCGCGAGCGTGATCTGATGCTGCTTCGGGTGCATGCCGTCGCGCAGACAGTTGTCGTGCAGGATCACCTTCTTGCCGGAGAGGTTCATGAGGCCCTCGCAGTGGGTGTAAACGCGCCCCCGGACATCTCCTCGGCGATCAGTTCGCCGGTGCGCAGCGCCGCCGCCGTCATGATGTCGAGGTTACCGGCGTAGCGCGGCAGGTAGTCGCCGAGCCCTGCCACCTCAAGATAGGTCGAGACGCGCCGGCCATCGAACACCGGCCCGTTCTTGAGCGTGTAGCCGGGCACGTACTGCTGCACTTCCGCGATCATCGCGTCGATCGAGGCGCGGATGCGGGCCTCGTCCGGTTCGCTCTCGGTGAGACAGTGCACGGTATCGCGCATGATCAGCGGTGGCTCGGCCGGGTTCAGGATGATGATGGCCTTGCCGCGCTTGGCGCCGCCGACTTTCTCGATGCCGCGTGCAGTGGTGCGCGTGAACTCGTCGATATTCTTGCGCGTGCCGGGCCCGGCGGAGCGCGAGGCGACCGTGGCAACGATCTCCGCATAGGCCACCGGCTGCACGCGCGCGACCGCGGCCACGATCGGGATGGTCGCCTGCCCGCCGCAGCTGACCATGTTGACGTTCATCTCGCGCTTGCCGACGTGCGCGGAGAGATTCACCGGGGGCACGCAATACGGACCGATCGCCGCAGGGGTGAGATCGATCACCACCACCCCGCGCGCGGCAAGCTTGCGCGCGTTCTCCGGATGCACGTAGGCACTGGTCGCATCGAAAGCGATGCGGATCCCATCGCGCTCCAGATGCGGCAGGAGCCCGTCCACGCCCTGCGCGGTGGTGCTCAGTCCCTGCTCGTGTGCCTTGGCGAGTCCGTCGGAAGCGGCATCGATGCCGACCATCCACACAGGCTTGATCCAGCGGCTGCGCAGCGCCTTGAACATGAGGTCGGTGCCGATGTTGCCCGAGCCGATGAGCGCGGCTTTGATCTTTTCCATGAGTTTTAAAGCCCCCCAGAAGCCCGCGCCTTCCTCAGACGAAGAACTCCTGCACGTTCTCGCCCACATACAGGGCGCCGAGCGAAGTACCGATGATCGCCGGATCGTTCGCCACGTGGGCGCGCGCGGCGTTGATGTCGAGCCAGTAGTGCACCACCGGGCTGTCCATGTAGATCGCGCGGCCGCCGAGCAGCGGCATCAGCTCATCGCACAGCGCCGCGCAGCGGCGCACCACCTGCGAAGACTCAAAACGATAGCGGATGCGATCCGGTACCGGAATCTCCTTGCCGGCGCGGATCGTGGCCATCATCTCATCGAAGCTCTTCATGAGCACCGTCTTCATCTCCAGAATCGCCGACTGCGTGCGTGCCGCGGCGTTGAGCGCGAACGGATCAAGCTTGGAGGCCTTCCCCGTAACGGTGGAGACGCGCTTGGCAGCAATGCCGATGAAGGCGTTGAGCGCGCCTTGCAGGGAACCGATCGCGGCGCTGGAAACCGCGCGCACGAACACCTGTGCCCACGGCAGCCGAAAGAGCGGGGCGGTATTGACCGCTTGTCCTGGGTTCTTGCACAGAAAGCCGTCCACCGCCCGATGCGTGCGGTGTTCGGGCACGAAAGCCCGGTCGACCACGATGCCGTGGCTGCCGGTCGCCTGCAGGCCGAAGACCGTCCAGTCGTGCACGATCTGGTAGTCACTGCGCGGCAGCAGAAAGGTGCGCATCTCCGGCGGTCCGCCCGGCTCGAGGCTCGGAATGAGGGCGCCGAGGAACACCCAGCTGCAATGATCACACCCGCTCGAGAAGCCCCAGCGGCCGGAGAGCCGGTAGCCCCCCTCCACGCGCTCGACCTTACCCACGGGCTGATAGGAGGAGGAGATGAGGGTGGTGTCGTCCTTGGCCCAGACATCGGCTTGCGCCTTGGCATCAAAGAGTGCGAGCTGAAAGGGGTGCACGGCGATGACGCCGTAGACCCAGGCGGTCGACATGCACCCTTCCGCCAGGGTCATCTGGATGTCGAAGAAGACCTGCGGATCGTGTTCGTAGCCCCCGAAGCGCTGCGGCTGCAGCACGCGGAAGAAGCCGGCCTCCTGCAGGTCGCGGATCGTCTCCTCGGGCAGGCAGCGCGCCGCGATCGCCGCGTCCGAGCGGGATTTCAGCACCGGAATCAGGGCGCGAGCGCGCTCGATCAGGGTCTCGCGGGATGGAATCGCAGCCGCGACCGCGGCAGGGCTGGCCATGGGGACCTCCGGCACTTTCGAGGATTAGGATCAGAACGGATTCCGGGTGAAAATGAAATATACGCGCTCGCCGCGGTGGGTACAATTATATTCGTACTTTTACGGTGATCGAATTACGCATAACGTGGTGTAAAATGCTTCGCAACTGGAGATTGCGGCGGATGATGCCGCCTCAGTTGCGTATTCCGCCAAGGAGCGCTCATGTCTCAGGACCGTCCCCCGACCCCGCCCTACGGTCGTACCGTAACGCTAAAGCAGGGCTACGAGCTGCACTACCTCGAAGAAGGCCGTGGCGCACCGGTCGTGTTCGTGCACGGCAGCGGCCCGGGAGTGAACGCTTACAGCAATTTCTTTCCTAACTACCGCGTGATCGCCACGGCCGGCTTCCGCTCGGTGCTGCCGGATATGGTCGGATTTGGCTGGTCCTCCAAGCCCACCGACATCGATTACACGCTCGAGCTGTTCGTACCGACGCTGCGCGAGTTTCTGGATCAACTCGAGATCCCGCGCTGCGTGCTGGTCGGCAATTCCCTCGGTGGCGCCATTTCGATGAAATTCGCGATCGATCACCCCGCGCGCGTCGAGAAGCTCATCGTCATGGGACCGGGCGGCATCGAATCGCGCGAGACCTACTTCAAGATGCCGGGCATCCAGAAGATGGTGTCGCAGTTTGTCGGCACGGGCTTTGATCGCGAGGGCCTGCGGCGCTTCCTCGCGCTCCTCGCCTATGATCCGAAGTTCATCACCGACGAGCTGGTCGAGCAACGCTTCAATATTCTGCAGACGCAGCCGAAGGATGTGCTGGCGCGCATGTCGATCACCGACCTCACCCCGCAGCTGGATCAGCTGCGCTGCCCGCTCCTGGGGTTCTGGGGTGTCGAGGATCAATTCTGTCCGGCGAGCGGCTATGAGAAGATTCTGCGCGCCGTCGCGGACAGCCGCTTCATCATGTATGCGCGCTGCGGACACTGGGCCATGATCGAGCGTGCGCAGGACTTCAATCGCCATGTCATCGAATTCCTCCGCAGCTGAGGGCACCGACGCGCGGCGCGCGCTGCACGAGGCGCTCGCGGTGGAGCTGTACGCCGCGCTCGCCGAGCGTCGCACGGTGCCGCCGCTGCGTACACGCTACCCGCAGCTGACGATCGATGACGCCTATGCGATCTCACTCGGGATCCTGGCGCGGCGCGAGCGCGCCGGTGAGCGCGTGATCGGTAAGAAGATCGGCGTCACCAGCCGCGCCGTGCAGGACATGCTCGGCGTGCATCAGCCGGACTTCGGCTTCCTCACCGATCGCATGCAGGTTGCGGACGGGGGCACCGTGCGCATCCGCGATGGCATGATCCAGCCGCGCGCGGAAGCGGAGATCGCGCTCATCCTCAGCCACGCGCTCCAGGGTCCCGGGGTTACTCCCGAGGACGTGCTGGCGGCAACCGCGCACATCGCGCCGTGCTTTGAAGTGGTCGACTCGCGCATCGCCAACTGGGACATCCGCATCATCGATACCGTCGCCGACAACGCCTCCTGCGGCGTCTTCGTCCTGGGCGCGGCGCGCGCGGATCCGCGCGCGCACGACCTGGCACAGCTCAAGGTGCGCGTGTGGAAGAACGAGCGGCCGCTCTCGGAAGGGCTCGGCTCCGCCGTGCAGGGTTCGCCGCTCGCCTCGGTGGCGTGGCTGGCCAACACGCTCGGGGCTTACGGCGTCGAGCTCAAGGCCGGCGAGATCATCCTGTCCGGCTCGCTCGTGCCGCTCGAGCCGGCCCAGCCCGGAGATCACTTCCGCCTCGAGCTCGAAGGGGTTGGCTCAGCTCGTGTGAGCTTCGCGTAGCGCGAACTTCTGCACCTTGCCGGCCGCGTTCACCGGCAGCTGCGCCACGATCTGCACCGCGCGGGGGACTTTATAATTCGCCATGCTCTCGCGTGCCCAGGCGAGCAGCGCCTCCTCAGTCGTCTTCGCTCCCGGGCGCAGCACCACGAAGGCTTTGCCGACCTCGCCCAGCCGCTCGTCCGGCACGCCGACCACGGCGACCTGAGCGATCGCGGGATGCTCTGACAGCAGCTTCTCAATCTCCGCCGGGTAGCAGTTGAAGCCGCCCACGATGAAGACGTCTTTCATGCGGTCGGTGATGCGCAGATAGCCGCGCTCATCGAGGACGCCGACATCCCCGGTGTGCAGCCAGCCGTCCGCATCGATGGCCTCGGCGGTGGCGCGCGCGTCCTCGAAGTAGCCGCGCATGACGTTGTAGCCGCGCACGAGCACCTCGCCCGGCTCCCCGTTGGGGACGCTAAGGCCACTCGGATCCGCACAGCGCACCTGCACCCCCGGGATCGCCACCCCGCAGCGGGTGGCAACGGTCTCATCGTCTGCATCGTGCGGGCACACCGTGACGACGCCCGTCGACTCGGTGAGCCCGTAGGCCGTGAGCACACTCTGGAACTTCAGCTCCCGGCGCATGCGCGTTATGAGCACGGGCGGCACGCTGGCCGCGCCGGTAACCGCAAGGCGCAGCGAAGACAGATCGCGGCGCGGCAGGCTCTCGTGCGCCAGCAGGCTCTGGTAGAGCGTCGGCGGCCCGGGCAGCACGCTGATGCGCTCGCGTTCGATGCAATCGAGCGCACGACCCGCGTCGAACACTGCGAGCGGATAAAGCGTCGCGCCCTGCAACAGACAGGCGAGCCAGCCGGCCTTGTAGCCGAAGCTGTGGAAAAAAGGATTGACGCCCAGGTAGCGGTCGCCGCGCCCGAGTCCCACGACCTCGCTCCAGGTGCGAAACACGCGCACGTCCTGCTCGTGGCTCGACAGCACGCCCTTCGGTTCCCCGGTGGTGCCGGAGGTGAACAGAATGTCGGCGATGTCGGCGGGCGCCACGCGCTCATGCGCCGCGCGCACGGCCTCGGCAGGCACCTGGCTCCCGGCGGTCAGGAACTGCGCCCACGCCTGCGTCGGGGTGGCGCCGGGCTGCGCGCCCTCACCCAGAATCACGATGCGCTCCAGCTGCGGCAGTGGCTCCGGCGCGATGAGCTGCGCGTAGCGCGTGCCGAGAAACTCACCGACCGTCACCAGCAGACGCGCGCGGCTGCGCCGCAGGATGAAGGCGGCTTCGCGGCCCTTGAGGCGCGTGTTCAGGGGCACGAGCACCCCACCTGCGCCCAGAGCCCCGAGTGCGGCCACCACCCAGTCGCTGCGATTGGGGGCCCAGATGCCCACCCGGTCCCCGGGGAGGATGCCGGCGCTCAGGTACGCCGCGCTCGCGCTGCGGGCCTGATGCTCGAGGTCGCGGAAGCTGAGCTGCTGCCCCTCCTCGACGAGCGCCGGCGTGTCGCCGAAGAGTTCCGCGGCGCGCGCCAACACACGCGGGATCGTCGGTGGGATGTCGGCGTGCATACTTTGAAAATAGCAAACCACACCGTACGATGCGACCCATGCTGAAGCCCACGGCTGAGATCCGTCTGCCCGGCGCCGTGGTGCTCGTGACCGGCGGAGCACGCGGGATCGGCGCGGGCATCGCGCACAGGTTCCTGCGCGCCGGCGCCGAGGTGGTCATCTGCGGACGCACGACCCCGAGTGAACTGCCGGGCGCCGATCAGCGCAGCGCGCATTTCCTGCCCTGCGATGTGCGCGAGCCGGAGGCGGTGACGCGTCTTTTCGGGCAGATCGCAGAGCGCTACGGGCGGCTGGATGTGCTCGTCAACAATGCCGGCGGCGGACCGCCCGGGGCACTCTCGAGCGCGCCGGCGCGGCTGATTGAGCGCGTCATCCAGCTGAACCTGACCGCGCCGCTCGTGTGCGCCCAGGGCGCGAACCTTCTGATGCAGGCGCAGGCCGAGGGCGGCTGCATCATCAACATCGGCAGCGTGGCCGGTGACCGGCCCTCACCGCACACCGTCGCCTACGGTGCCGCCAAGGCGGGTTTGCTGCATGCGACCCAGAGCCTGGCGATGGAGTGGGGACCGAAGGTGCGGGTGAACGGCATCATCGCCGGCTTCGTCGCCACCGAGCGCGCGAGCGAGCACTATGGCGGCGCGGCCGGCATCGCGCGCATGGGGGCGATGTTTCCGCTCAAGCGCCTGGCCGAGCCCGCCGACGTCGCCGACGCCTGTCTGTATCTGGCCTCCCCGTTGGCCGCCTATGTGAGCGGCGCGCTGCTGGCGGTGCACGGGGGCGGGGAATGGCCGCTGTTTCTGCATCTGGCCCGGTCCCCGAGTTGAGCTTCACCGTGCGCGCCATTCCATGAACTTTCACGCGCCCAAGGTCGCGCTCGTCACCGGAGCCAGCCGCGGCGCCGGCAAGGGCATCGCGCTGGCACTCGGGGCCGCCGGCATGACCGTGTACGTGACCGGCCGTTCCACCACGGCAAGTCTCGGGCGCCTCAAAGACACGCCCCTGCCCGGCACCATCCTTGAGACCGCCGCGCAGATCCGTGCGCTCGGGGGCAGCGGCGTCGCCATCGCCTGTGATCATCGCGACGATGCGGCCGTGCAAGCGGCCGTCGAGCGCATCGCTACCGAGTCCGGCCGGCTCGACATCCTGGTCAACAACGCCGCCAGCATCCACGACGCCCTCATCGATCCGGGCGGTTTCTGGGAGAAGCCGCTGGAACTTGCGGACATTCTCGACGTCGGGCTGCGCTCGGCGTACGTGGCAAGTTATTTTGCCGCACCGCTCATGGTGAGCCGCCGGCGCGGGCTGATCGCCTTCACGTCCTCCTTCGGCGCGAGCTGCTACATGCATGGGCCTGCGTACGGGGCGCAGAAGGTCGGTCTGGACAAGTTCGCCGCCGACATGGCCGTGGATCTGAGCCCGCACGGCGTCGCGGCGGTATCGCTGTGGCTCGGTCCGCAGCTCACCGAACGCACGGCAGCCGCGGGCCGCAGCCGGCCCGAGCAGTACGAGGCCTTCCTGCGCCAGGGGGAGACGCCGCAGTTCAACGGGCGCATCATCCACGCGCTGGCGTGCGATCCTGAACTCATGAGCTTGAGCGGGCAGACGCTGATCTCGGCGGAGATCGCGCACCGCTACGCAATTACCGAGGAGGGCGGCCGTGAACCTCCCTCGTACCGCGACACGCTCGGCGCACCGCGCGTGCCGCATCCGGCCAAGGTGATGTGAGGGTGACAGCGTTGAGGGTGGATTGAGCAGTTCCTTCACGCAACGGCAGTTGCGCGACGCCTTCGCCGTCTTCGCGACCGGCGTGACGGTCGTGACCGCGGTGCGTCCGGATGGTGAACCGGTCGGCATTACCGTCAACTCCTTCAGTTCCGTCTCGCTCGAGCCGCCGCTGCTGCTGTGGTGCCTGACCAATAGCAGCAGTGGCGCCGTCGCGTTCGCTGCCGGCGCGCCCTTTGCCGTGCACGTGCTCTCGCACGAGCAGCGCGACATGGCGGTGCATTTCGCGCGGCGCACGGCCGACAAGTTCGAGGTCGATCAGCACTGGCGCACGAATCCGCAGCCCCCGCACATCGAAGGCGCCCTGTGCCGCTTCGATTGCCGCGTGCATGCGGTGCACCCCGGCGGTGATCACCTCATCATCGTCGGCGAGGTGCTGGCGCTCACGCGCGCCGCGGGCAAACCGCTCGCTTTCTACGCCGGTCATTTCGGCACCTACAGCGCCGATCGCGGGCTGCCGAAGATTGACGTGTGGGACGG
>DATHLO010000262.1:0-4360 GCA_035488075.1 Steroidobacteraceae bacterium
GTCGCCTTCGCCGCCGGCTGCGGCATCACGCCGGTGCTGTCGGTGGTACGCGCGCTGCTGGCCGCTCGCGCGCGGGTGCTGCTCTTCTACGGCAATAGCGGCACGAGCCGCACCATGTGCCTTGAGGAGTTGCTCGCGCTGAAAGATCGCTACCTCGGGCAACTCGCGCTGCACTTCGTCATGAGCCGTGAGCCGCAGGAGGTGGAACTCTACAACGGGCGGCTCGATGCCAAGCGCGTGCGCGAGTTTGCGGCACGGCTGTTCGAGCCGGCGCAGGTGCGGGAGTTCTTCCTCTGTGGCCCTGGGGACATGATCGAGACCCTGAGTGCCACCCTGCGCGCGCTCGGCGTGGAGGCAGCCGGCATCCATGCCGAGCACTTTACCCTGGCGACCACGGTCGGGGAGCCCGCGAGCCTGCGGGGCGCGACGCCTGCCACGACGGCGCGTGCCCCCGCCGCGGGCGCGGCTGAGGTAAGCATCCTCATGGACGGCCGCCGCCGTTCCTTTACGATGCGGCTCGGGGAGGAGACGATCCTCGAAGGTGCGGCACGCGCGGGCATCGAACTGCCGTTCTCCTGTCGCGCGGGCGTGTGCTCGACCTGCCGCACGAAGGTGGTGCGCGGCGAGGTCTCGATGCTGCAGAACTATGCGCTCGAGGACTGGGAACTCGAGCAGGGTTACGTGCTCGCCTGTCAGTCACACGTCAAGAGCGCGCCGCTTGAGCTGGATTACGACGAGAAGTGATCCGCGGGCGGGCGCGGGAGCTAAGATCAGTGAGCTATCAGAACATCCTCTTCGAAGTGCGCGACGGCATCGCTCGCCTCACGCTCAACCGCCCCGAGCGTCTGAACAGCTTCAACAGCGAGATGCATGCCGAGGTACGCGCCGCGCTCGCGAGCCTGCCGTCCTCGCAGGCACGCGTGCTCGTCATCAGCGGCGCGGGGCGCGGCTTCTGCGCGGGCCAGGACCTGAACGACCGCGCAGTGGCACCGGGTGCCGGGCCGCCGGATCTGGCGGCCTCTATCGAGCAGAACTACAAGCCCCTGGTGCTCAGCCTGCGCGCGCTGCCGCTACCGGTGATCGCCGCGGTCAACGGCGTGGCCGCCGGGGCCGGCGCCAATCTCGCGCTCGCCTGCGATCTCGTGATCGCGGCGCGCTCGGCGGTGTTCGTGCAGGCCTTCGCCAAGCTCGGGTTGGTGCCCGACTCCGGCGGTACCTGGATCCTGCCGCGCCTGGTGGGTACGGCGCGGGCGCTCGGGCTCGCGTTTCTCGGCGACAAGCTCTCCGCCGAGCAGGCCGCCGCCTGGGGGCTGATCTGGCGCTGCGTCGAGGACGCAGAGTTTGCCGGCGTGGTTGAGGACCTGGCCCGGCATTTTGCCGCTGCACCCACCCGCGGGCTGGCGCGCACCAAGCAGGCCATCTACGAGGGACTCGGCCGCGATCTGGCCGCGCAACTGGACATCGAGCGCGATTACCAGGGCGAGCTCGGGCGCTCATCCGACTACGCGGAAGGCGTCGCCGCCTTCGCGGCCAAACGCGTGCCGCGTTTCACGGGCCGCTAGCGATGAGCGAGACTGCGGCCGACACCGAGGCGCAGCGGCTGGCGGAACGGGCCGCCGCCGCGCTGTTCGAGCGCGACCAGGCCTCGCGGGCGCTCGGCATGCGCCTGCGCGGCGTGCGCCGCGGCTGGGCCCAGGTCGATATGCGTGTACGTCCCGACATGACGAACGGGCACGGGGTGTGCCACGGCGGCATCGTCTTCGCCCTCGGCGACAGCGCCTTCGCGTTCGCCTGTAACTCCTACAACGAAGCGACCGTCGCTGCCGCCGCGAGCATCGATTTTCTTGCGGCGGCACACGCAGGGGATGAGCTGACGGCCGAGGCGAGCGAGCTGTGGCGCACGCGGCGCAACGGGCTCTACGAGATCATCGTGTACAACCAGCGCGGGGAACGCATCGCGCTGTTTCGCGGACGCTCCTACCGCATCAACGGTCAGGTCGTCGGCACGGAGTGAGTCGCATGCAGCTGGAGAGTTTTGTCGCCGGGAGCTGGCGGGCAGGGGACGGCGGAGGCGCTGCACTGCGCGATGCCACCACGGGCGAGGTCATCGCCCACGCGAGCAGCGCCGGGCCCGATGTGCGCGCCATGCTCGAACACGCCCGCGACGTGGGCGGCCCGAATCTGCGCAAACTCACCTTTCACGAGCGTGCGCTGCAACTGAAAGCGCTGGCGAAGCTGCTGACCGATCTGAAGGCGGAGTTTTACCAGCTCTCGTACGCTACCGGGGCCACCAAGAATGATTCCTGGATCGACATCGACGGGGGCATCAGCACGCTGTTTGTGTACGCGAGCAAGGGCACGCGCGAGCTGCCCAACAGCCGCGTCTATGTGGACGGTGGCCTCGAAGCGCTGTCCAAGACGGGGACCTTCGTCGGCCAGCACATCTGCGTGCCGCTCGAGGGCGCCGCGGTCCACATCAACGCCTTCAATTTCCCGGTGTGGGGCATGCTCGAGAAGCTGGCGCCGGCACTACTCGCCGGCATGCCGGCGATCGTGAAGCCGGCGACGCAGACCTGCTACCTCGCCGAGCGCGTGTTCCGCCGCATCATCGAGTCAGGGCTCCTGCCGGAAGGGGCGGTGCAGCTGATCTGCGGCGGGGTAGGGGACCTCTTTGAACACCTCACCTGTCAGGACGTCGTCTCGTTCACCGGTTCGGCCACCACGGCGCTCAAGCTACGCCAGCACCGGATGGTGCTGGACCATGCGGTGCGCTTCACCGCCGAAACCGACTCGCTCAATTCCGCCATTCTCGGGCCCGACGTCACGGCGGCGGCGCCGGAGTTCGATCTCTTCGTGCGCGAGGTGGCGCGCGAGATGACGGTCAAGGCCGGGCAAAAATGCACTGCGATTCGCCGGGCGCTGGTGCCCGCCGCGCAGGCGGGGCAGGTGCTTGAGGCGCTGCGGGCGGCGCTCAGCAAGATCGTGGTCGGTGACCCGCGCCTGGAGAACGTGCGCATGGGGCCGGTGGCCTCCCTCGCGCAGCGTCGCGAGGTGCTCGAGCAGCTGGGTAAGCTGCGGCGCGAGGCAGAGGTCGTCTACGGCGACGACACAAAGGCGCAGCCCGTCGGGGCGGACGCCGAGCGCGGGGCGTTCGTGGCACCGACGCTGCTTTACTGTCGCGATGCCGCCAAAGCGCGGGCGGTGCACGCCGTGGAGGCCTTTGGACCCGTATGCACGCTCGTGCCCTATGCGTCGGCCGAGGAGGCGATTGCTCTGGCGCGGCGCGGGGGCGGCAGTCTTGCGGGCTCGATATTCAGCGCCGACGATGCGCTCGCGGCGCAGCTGGTGCTCGGGCTGGCGCCCTTTCATGGGCGCATCGTGGTCATCAATCGTCACTGCGCCAAGGAGTCCACCGGTCACGGTTCGCCCCTGCCGCACTTAGTGCACGGAGGTCCCGGGCGTGCCGGAGGGGGCGAGGAGCTGGGCGGTGTACGCGGCGTCATGCACTACATGCAGCGCACCGCCGTGCAGGGGAGCCCCGATCTGATTACCGCCGTAACGGGCCGCTGGACCAAGGGCGCACGCGAGCTTGATCCGGGCACGCATCCGTTCCGCAAGCCCTTCGGCGCGCTCGTGATCGGCGACACGTTCCACTCCGGCGAGCGCGAGGTGACGGTGGAGGACATCGAGCGCTTCGCGGCACTCTCGCGCGATCGGTTTTACGCGCACATGGATGAAGCGCAGGCGGCGCGCAATCCGCTCTTCGGCGGCCGCGTCGCCCACGGTTACTTCCTGGTCTCCGCCGCCGCGGGTTTGTTCGTTGATCCGCCGTACGGACCGGTGCTGGCGAACTACGGCATCGACGGACTCCGATTCATTAAACCGGTAAAGCCCGGGGACCGCATCAAGGTGCGTCTCACTTGCAAGGAAAAATCCCTGCGCGCTGCTGCTGGCTACGGTGAGGTGCGCTGGGACACGGCGATTACGAATCAGCACGGCGAGGTGGTCGCCAGCTACGACGTGCTGACCATGGTGAGCGAGCAGGCCGTGCCGGATGCTGTGAGCGGGAGTCGCGAGAACCCTAGAACGGCCGACTCGTGAACGTCGCTCTTGGCCCTAAGGCGCCGCTCGCCAGCTTCCAGCGACCCAGTCGACGCCCCGGAAGCCGAAAATGCGGCGATGTTCGGGACGAAAGGGACTCGGTGCGCCCGCTTACCTGAAGTCCGGTTCGTCGTGCACAGAGCCTACGAGCCAGACGTTCTCCGCAACCTCATCTGATGCGCGCGTTCTGTCCGGCGTAGGAGATCAATCCCGGGGCCGTGCCGATGCTCGAGCAGCTTCAGTGGCGTCCATAAAAGCC
>DATHLO010000263.1:0-3518 GCA_035488075.1 Steroidobacteraceae bacterium
GAGGAACTGTGGCTCGCCGAGGCGCCGTTTCCCTTTGTGACCGTCAACACCATCGGCCCGGCGCTGATCCGGCGCGGCACGCCGGCGCAGAAGCGCGACATCCTGCCGAAGATCGCCAGCGGTGAGCTGAACTTCGCGATCGGCTACAGCGAGGCTCAGGCGGGCACGGATCTGGCGGCGCTCAAGACCCAGGCGGTGCGCGACGGCGAGTTCTTCGTGATCAACGGGCAGAAGGTGTTCACCAGCGGGGCGGAAGGCGCGGACTACATCTGGCTCGCGGCGCGCACCGATCCTGCGGCGGCGGCCCACCGCGGCATCTCGATCCTCATGGTTGACACCGCCCTGCCCGGCTTCGCGGTATCACCCATCCACACCGTGGGGGGCATCCGCACCAACGTGACCTACTATAACGACGTGCGCGTGCCGGCCGCGATGCTCGTGGGGGAGCTGAACGGTGGCTGGCAGCTCATCACCGAGCAGCTCAACCACGAGCGCGTGGGGCTCGCCGCGCTCGCCTACGGGGCGCAGGGCTGCTTCGATGCGACGCTCGCCTGGGCGCGCGCGACACGCTCGGGCGGCGGCTTTCTGGTCGATCAGCCCTGGGTGCAGATCGCGCTCGCCGAGAGCTACGCGTTGCTTCAGGCGTATGCGGTGCTCGGCAACCGCGTCGCGTGGGAAGTCGCACAGGGGGAGACGCGCGCCTCGCTCGCGAGCGCCTGCAAGGTGTTCAGTACCGAGATCTATATCCGCGTACTGCGTCTGCTGCTGGAGGTGACCGGCTCGGCGGGGCTGCTGCGCCACGGTTCCCCCGGTGCCATCCTGCAGGGCAAGCTCGAGAACGAGTACCGGCGCTGTCAGATCAACACCTTTGGCGGTGGCGCCACCGAAGTGCTGCGCGACATGGTCGCGCAGATGGGCCTCGGGTTGCCGCGTGCACCGGCGCCGCGATGAGCATGCCTGAACCTGTGCCCGCATGGCTCGCGCAACTGCGCGCGCAGCACGGCGCGGCCGCCGCGCCAGCGCGCACGGCACCCGATGCCGTCAATCTGCCGATGATCCGCCGCTGGTGCGAGGCGATGGGCGAGCGTAACCCGCTCTATCTCGATGAGGGCTTTGCGCAGAGCACCGAGTACGGCGGCATCGTCGCCCCACCGGCGATGCTCGAGGTGTGGACCATGGGCCGCTTCTCCGGTGCGGATGCGCCCACGGTCGGCGGACTGCTTGGCATCGCGCAACTGGACGTGGCCGGCTTCACTGCGGTCGTGGCGACGAATCTTGAGCAAGAGTATCTGCGCTACCTGCGTCCCGGAGACCTCGTCACCCAGCAGGTGTTCCTCGAGGAGGTCTCCGAGGAGAAGCGCACGGCGCTCGGCGCCGGCCACTTTCTCAACTACCGCTACGAGTTCACCGATCAGGACGGCGCTGTGGTCGGGCGCATGCGCTTTCGCATTCTGAAGTTCCGCCCGGCGCCGCCGGCCGAGCCGGCTGCAGTGGCGGCTGTCCTGAAGCCGGCCCACCCGCGGCCGGCAATCACGCAAGACACGGCATTTTTCTGGGAAGGGCTGAAAGAGCACCGCCTGCTGATTCGGCGCTGCACGCGCTGCCAGCACCTGCATCATCCACCCGGACCGTCGTGCCCGCAGTGTCAGTCGAGCGATTGGGTGGCGCAACAGATGAGCGGCCGCGGGATCGTCTACAGCTACGTGATCGTGCATCAGCCGCAGCTTGCCGCTTTCAGTTATCCGTTGCCCGTAGCGCTGGTGGAGCTCGAGGAGGGCATACGGCTCATCGCCAACCTTCCTCGCATGAGTCCCGAGCGGGTGCGCATCGGGATGCCGGTTGAAGTTGAGTTCGCCGAGGTGGCGCCCGGCTACGTGCTGTACGCGTTTCACGAGCGCAGCGGGAGCTAGCCGATGGAGTTCAGTTACAGTCAGGAGCAGACGGCGCTCAAAGAGGCCGCGGGGCGGCTCTTCTCTGCGCGTTTCACCGATGAGTTCCGCAAGGCATTCGCGCGCGATGACCAGCCGTACGACCGCTTCCTCTGGGGCGCGCTCGCTGAGGCCGGGATTCTCGGTACTACCATCGGCACCGCGCACGGGGGCTCGGGTCTCGGGCTCACCGAGCTTGCGCTCGTGCTCGAGGAGCAGGGCCGCACGCTCGCCGCGGTACCGCTCTTTGCGACGCTGGTGCTCGGCGCGCTGCCGCTGCAAAGGTTCGGCACGGCTGCCCAGCAGGCACTGCTGCCGCAGGTGCTCGCGGGCGAGCTCCTCTTGACGGCGGCGCTCGAGGAGGAGGGCGCGGGCGACCCGCTGGAACCGGCCACTTTCGCCCGGCGCATCGCCGGCGGCTGGCGCCTTTCGGGGGTCAAAACCTTCGTGCCGTACGCCGAGCAGGCGCAGTATCTGCTCGTATCTGCGCGCACCGAGACCCAGGGCGCGAGCCTCTTTGTGCTGCCGCGCGCGAGTCCCGGTGTGAGCGTGGCAGCGCAGCGCTCCACGAGCGGTGAGCCGCAGGGCCATGTGACGCTCAGCGATGTGGTACTCGCAGCCCAGGATGTACTCGGCGCGGGCAGCGAGACGGCTACATTGCGCTGGACCGTTGAGCGGGCGCAGGTTGCGCTCGCTGCGCTGCAGCTGGGTGTGGCGACCGAGGCACTGCGGCGCGCGGCGGCCTACGTGAGCGAGCGACAACAGTTCGGCCGGCCGATCGGTACCTTTCAGGCCGTGCAACACCGCCTGGCGGACTGTTACATCGATATCGAAGCGCTGCGCTCGACCTACCTGCGCGCGGTCTGGGCGCTCGATCAGCAGCTGCCCGCGACCGCGGAGGTGCTCGCGGCGAAGTGGTGGGCGGCGCAGGCGGGGCACCGCGTGACGCACGCCGTCCAGCACGTGCACGGCGGTCTCGGCGCAGATGTCGAGTACCCCGTGCATGCGTTCTTTCTCTACGCGAAACAGCTGGAGATGACTCTCGGGGGTGCGACCCAGACACTCGCCGGCATCGGGCGGCAGCTCGCCGCCGGCGCCGTTCCACCGTTCACCTGAGGCACGAGGCTGTGACCGCCCTGAGCTTTGACCGTGTGCGCGAAGGCGAGGCGCTGCCACCGCTGAGCATCGCCGTGACCCCGTCCGTCATCGTGGCCGGCGCGCTCGCGAGCGGGGACTTCGAGGTGGTGCACCACGATGTGCAGGCCGCGCGCGCGCGGGGCACGCCCGACGTATTCATGAACATCCTGACGACCAACGGCTACGTGCAGCGCTTCGTCAACGACTGGGCAGCGCCAGTCGGCCGCATCCGCTCGGTGCAGCTGCGCCTCGGCGTCCCCAATTTCGCCGGCGACACCCTCAGGCTCACCGGCATCGTGCGCACGAAGGACGCCGCGGCGCGCATCGTGGAGGTCGCCGTCACCGGGGCCAACCGCCTCGGTGAACACGTCGCCGCCACGGTGCGGGTGGCGCTGCCATGACGCATCCGCTGCGTGATCAGGCGGCGGTGGTCGGTATCGGCGCCACCGAATT
>DATHLO010000264.1:0-3867 GCA_035488075.1 Steroidobacteraceae bacterium
TGTTTGATCCGCAGAGCCATCGTGTGCTCGGTGGCGGGATCGTCGGTACCAACGCCGGGGAGCTCATCAGCGAGGTGGCGCTGGCGATCGAGACCGGCTGCGACGCGGCCGACATCGGGCTCACGATTCACCCGCACCCGACGCTGAGTGAGACGGTGGCCGGAGCTGCCGAGGCCTTCGAAGGCACGCTCACGGATCTGTACATACCGCGCAAGTAGCAAAATGCCCGCGATAGGATGGGGCAACTACAGTCGTCGCAATCGCTCGAGGTACGCGAGCTCATCGGGCGCTTGCCCGCTGCGCTGCGCCTCCCACAGAGTCTCGGCGAGCGGCTCGATCATCCGATGCTCGGCTGCGTGGGCGCTCTCGCTGCGGCGGGTGAGCGCCTCGTGTACCCGAGCAATGCCTGCCGGCCGGTCGGTCGCCACCTGTTCGCGGATGGCAAGATGCAGTCCCATGTGCAGGAAGGGATTCTCGCGGCCGCCCTCGGGGGTGAAGTCCGCGAGCAGCGCTGCATCGCCGGATTCGAGCCAGCTGACGTACTCGGGATGCTCGGCGATCACCGCGGCGAGCTGCGCCTCGAGGGGCTCGAGGGGTTCATGGGCTGAGAACTTGCGCCACGCATCAAGGTAGCGGCGGCGCAGCTCATCGCGACTCTGACCGGCGAAGAGCGACATGCGCGACTTACAAATCAGGCGCGGCGGCGCGTGCTACCGCGCCGGCGGATCGCTTGCGCCAGGGTCTTGCCGCGGGCACGTACCGCTTTGGCCTGGGTTTTGTGCGGGTATTCGCACAGGTCGCGGATGAGGCAGGTGGGGCAGGCGGGGGCGCGCGCCGTGCACACGTAGCGGCCGTGCAGCAGCAGCCAGTGGTGCGCGTCCTTGCGGTACTGCACGGGCGTGTTGGCGATGAGTGCCACTTCGACCTCGAGCGGCGTTTTCCCGGGCGCAAGGCCGGTGCGGTTGGCGACGCGGAAGATGTGCGTGTCGACCGCGATCTCGAGCTGGCCGAACACCATGTTGAGAATGATGCTCGCGGTCTTGCGGCCGACGCCGGGCAGCGCTTCGAGCGCGGCCCGCTCGCTTGGCACATGCCCGCCGTGGCGTTCGATCAACTGCTGAGACAGGCCGATCAGATTCTTGGCCTTGGTGTTGTAGAGGCCTACGCTCTTGATGTACGGCTTCACCCCCTCCACCCCCAAGGCAAAGATCGCCGCGGGTGTGTTGGCGATCGGGAAGAGCACGCGGGTTGCGGCGTTCACGCTCTTGTCGGTGGTGTGCGCGGAGAGCATGACGGCCACCAGCAGTTCAAACGGCGAGCCGTGCAGCAGCTCGGTGGTGGGGGTGGGATTTGCGGCCTTGAGCCGCCGGAATATGGCCGCGCGCGTCGCAGGATGCATCTGACAAGGATGCACGCGCCCGATGCGCACTGTCGAGGGCCGCGCGCAGCGATGCGCTGAGCGCGTTGACTTGCGCTTTAGCGTACCTGCAGCACGATCTTGCCGGGCACGTGACCCGCCTCGACGCGCTCCTGCGCCTGCGCGGCCTCCTCAAGCGGGAATTGCGCGGCGATCGGTACCTGGAACTTCATGGCTTCGATGGCCGCGTTGAGCCGCCCGAACTCCTGCGCTCCGGCGATCGCATCGTAGCGCACGATACTGAGGCCCGCGCGCGCCGCGGGCGCCGGGTGCACCCCGCTCGGGTAGGCGACGCGTCCGCCTTTCTTCAGGGCATTGATGGCGTGCTCGAGCGCATCGCCGCCCGCCAACGCGAGCACCGCATCCACGCCCGCGGGTGAGAACTCGCGCGCCGCGGCCGCGACGTCGCCGTGGCGGCCGTCCACCACCGCATCCGCCCCGAGGCTCTTCACCAATGCGATCTCGTCCGCAGCGGAGACGGTGGCGAGCACGCGCGCGCCGCGCAGCTTCGCGAACTGCACCGCCAGGGTGCCGACGCCACCGGCGGCGCCGTGGATGATGAGGGTCTCACCCGAGCGCAGGTGCAGCGCATCATCAACACCCTGAATCGCGGTGAGCGCGGTGGTGCCGATCGCGCCGGCCTGCCTGAGCGTGAGTCCCTTGGGCACGCGGCCGACGTTCTCGGCCGGGACCGCCACGTACTCGGCGTAGAAGCCGCCCTGGGGATTGTCCCAGCTGTACGCGTACACCTCCTCGCCCACCTTGAAGCCGTGCACGCCCGTGCCCAGTGCAGCGATGGTGCCCGCGCCATCGGTGCCGAGGACCAGGGGGAAGTGCGAGTTCTTGATGCTGTCCGGGTGGCGGCGGATTGCCACATCCCAGGTCGCCACGCCCGCGGTGTGTACCGCGATCAGCACTTCGCCGGCGGCGGGCCTGGGTACCGGCAGCATATGCAGCGTCAGGGCCTCGGCGCCGCCCGCCTGATCGATCGCAGCGGCGCGCATCTTTTCGGGTAGCGAGGTTGTTGCAGCCGCTGCGGCGAACGTCGC
Organism: Steroidobacteraceae bacterium; assembly: GCA_035488075.1. Lineage (GTDB taxonomy): Bacteria > Pseudomonadota > Gammaproteobacteria > Steroidobacterales > Steroidobacteraceae > 13-2-20CM-66-19. The sequence goes on from DATHLO010000264.1 coordinate 2,467, forward strand.
CGTTGCGCTGGCAAGGGTGGTGAGGAGAATCATGCCGATCCGCAGTGCTGACATGGCGGGGGTCCTGGTGCTGAACAAGAGCGCAGGGCTCATGATGCCCGAGCTGCGCCATCGTGGCAGGTGGCGGGCACGAGCTCCGATCGCAAAAGCGCCACTGCTGGTCGCGTCCGGTGCACCGCGCGGCTTCAGTGGCCGGTATCTGCCGGTACACTCTTCTTGCGTGCGCTCAAAAGCGCCGCGCGGCTGCCAGCCTGCTGCCCGAGGCGCGCGTTGCGCGCGCCGAAGCGCGCACGATTCTCCGCCGCGCCGGGTGCGGGCGGCGCGTGCGCCACCTCGGCTCGCGGCACCATGCGGATGCAGTCGACGGGGCAGGGCGCGACGCACAGTTCGCAGCCCGTGCACAAAGCTAACAGCACCGTGTGCATGTGTTTGTGCGCCCCGAGGATCGCATCCACCGGGCACGGAGGCAGGCACTTGGCGCAGCCGATGCAGACCTCCTCGTCGATCTGCGCGACGAGCAACGGTCCTTCGATGCCGTTGAGCGGGTTGAGCGGCAGGGGCTCGCGCCTGAGCAGTGCCGCGAGTGCGCCGATCGTGACGGCGCCGCCGGGCGGGCACTGATTGATGTCGGCGGCGCCCGCCACGATCGCCTCGGCGTACGGGCGGCAGCCGCTGTAGCCGCAACGCGTGCACTGCGTCTGTGGCAGGAGCGCGTCGATGTCATCGGCACTGAGCATGCGCCGCTCCGCTCGTTAGGTGATTCTCATGCCGGGGGTTGCACCAGAGTCCGGCGACAGCAGATACAGCCCCGCGGATTCGCCGCCCGCTGCCAGCACCATGCCCTCCGAGGTGCCGAATTTCATCTTGCGCGGTGCGAGATTTGCGACCACCACCGTGAGGCGGCCGATGAGCCCGGCCGGGTCGTAGGCGGATTTGATGCCGGCGAACACCGTGCGGGTACCGCTGCCCAGATCGAGCGTCAGTTTCAGCAGCTTGTCCGAACCTGCCACGGCCTCAGCGTGGGTGATGCGTGCCACGCGCAGCTCGAGGCGTTTGAACTCATCGATCGAGATCGTGCCCGCGTCCGCGCCCTGCGCCACACTCGTCGCGCCGCCCGGTTTTGCTGCCGCAGCGGGCGCCTCGGTGTCGAACAGCGCATCAAGCTGCTTCGGGTCGACCCGCGTCATGAGGTGCTTGTACGGCTGGATGCGCTCGGGCAGCACCTGCGCGTCGCCCCAGGTGAAGGTGTCATCCAGACCAAACAGCTCGCGCGCCGCGCGCGCGGCCAGCGCTGGCAGCACCGGCGCGAGCAGCACCGAGAGCACCTTGAAGCCATAGAGCGCACGCGAGCACACATCCTGCAGCTGCGCGGCTTGCGCGGGATCCTTGGCGAGCACCCAG
>DATHLO010000265.1:0-5733 GCA_035488075.1 Steroidobacteraceae bacterium
GGAAACTCACATGTCAAAACTGACCCGCTCTTTGGGCGCCGTCGGCGCTCTGCTCGCGCTCTCGGCCACCGCCACCATCGCCTACGCTGACGGGCGTAACTGGACGGACGGCCCCATCATCAATGTCTCGGCGATCCGCACAGTCGATGGGCACTTCGATGACTACATGAAGTGGCTGGCGACCTCTTGGAAGAAGCAGGAAGAGGCCGCCAAGAAGGCCGGTCTCATCAGCTCCTACCGCGTCTACGTGGTTGAGGCGCGCGCACCGACCGACCCGGATCTGTACTTGGTGGTCGAGTACAAGAACTGGGCCGCACTTGATAACCTCGGCGGCAAGCTGGACGGCATCAGCGCAGGGGTCGAAGGATCCCTCGACAAGGCCCAGCAGTCGCAGATCGATCGGGCCAAGATCCGTACGATCCTGGGCTCACAGACCATGCAGGCTGCGGAACTGAAGTAGGCCTCGCAGCCTTAAGTCCCGGCGCGCGCAATCTCGCGCGCGCCGGCATTGCCCGCCCGCGCAAGGGCGAGCCGGCTTTGCCCGGACAACGCCGGACCATGCCTTTTCAGCCACCGGGCGTCCGCTAGGCTCTCCCTGCTCGGCGATAGCAGCAATTCCCCCGTCGCTGAAGCTCGCCGCGGGGCGCTTAACACTTGTCCTGAAGGCGCCTCGCCGTATAGAATTGGCGGCTTACCAAAAGGCTCTTAAGACAAGTAGTTAGGACAATCGCGTAATGGCTTTAACCAGCGAGAAAAAGGGCGGCATCCTCGCACAGTTCCGCCGCGGCCCGGCCGATACGGGCTCACCTGAAGTTCAGGTCGCGCTGCTCTCGGAACGCATCAACGGACTCGGCGAGCACTTCACCGCTCACAAAAGCGATCACAGCTCGCGCCGCGGTCTCGTCAAGCTCGTGAACCAGCGTCGCAAGCTCCTCGATTACCTCAGAGCCACACAACCGGATAAGTACCAGGAGCTCGTCGAGCGCCTGGGGCTTCGCCGCTAAGAGAACGCACTGGGCCGCCGTTACAACGCGCGGCCCTTGTGTTTTTGCCCACCGAATTCACTTTGAGGATTGAGCTTTGAGCGTCGTCAGCAAGTCATTTCCTTACGGCCAGCACACCGTCACCATCGAGACCGGAGAAGTCGCCCGCCAGGCGGAAGGCTCGGTCCGCGTCTCCATGGGTGAAACGGTGGTGCTCGTCACCGCCTGCGCCAAGCAGACCGCCACCCCGGGTCGGGATTTCTTTCCCCTCACGGTCAATTACATCGAGAAGACCTACGCGGCCGGGCGCATCCCGGGCGGGTTCTTCAAGCGCGAAGGCCGCCCGACCGAGAAGGAGACGCTCACCTCGCGTCTCATCGATCGGCCGATCCGACCGCTGTTCCCCGATGGCTTCCACAACGATGTGCAGGTCGTCGCGACCGTGTTGTCGATGGACCCGGAGATCGATGCGGACATCCCCGCGCTCCTGGGCGCCTCCGCGGCCCTCACCCTGTCGGGCCTGCCCTTCAACGGACCGATCGGCGCGGCGCGCGTCGGCTGGAAGGACGGGCGCTACCTGCTCAACCCCACCGCCTCCGAGCTCACCCAGTCGCAGCTGCACCTGGTGGTGGCGGGCACCGAGCATGCGGTGCTCATGGTCGAATCCGAAGCCAAGGGCCTCTCCGAGGACGTGATGCTCGGTGCGGTGGTTTTCGGCCACGAACAGATGCAGATCGCCATCCGCGCCATCAAGGAGCTGACCGCTGAGGCGGGCAAGCCGCGCTGGAAGTGGGAAACGCCGGTGGACAGTGCCGAACTCACCGGCGCCGTCACGTTGCACGCGCAGGCCGCGCTCGCCCAGGCCTACAGCGTCACCGAGAAGCAGCAGCGCCACGCGCGCCTCTCCGAGATCAAGACGCAGACGCTCGCCACCCTCACCGCGGGTGAGGCGCCGAAGTGGACCGCCGAGCAGGTGGAGGGCGTACTTTTCAAGCTCGAGAGCAACATCGTGCGCCAGCGCATCCTCAACGGGGAGCCGCGCATCGACGGCCGCGATACCGTCACGGTGCGCCCGATCACCGTCAAGGTGGGCGTGCTGGCGCGTACGCACGGCTCGGCGCTCTTTACCCGCGGGGAGACTCAGGCGCTCGTCGTGACGACGCTGGGCACCACGCGCGATGCACAGATCATCGACGCGCTCGAGGGCGAGCGGCGCGAACCGTTCATGCTGCACTACAACTTCCCGCCCTTCTCGGTGGGCGAGACCGGCATGATGGGTTCGCCGAAGCGGCGCGAAATCGGCCACGGCAATCTGGCGCGCCGCGGCGTGAGCGCCGTCATGCCCGACATGGCCACCTTTCCGTACGTAATCCGCGTCGTCTCGGAGATTCTCGAGTCCAACGGCTCAAGCTCCATGGCGAGCGTGTGCGGCACCTCACTGTCGCTCATGGACGCCGGCGTACCGATCAAGGCGCCCGTGGCCGGTGTGGCGATGGGACTGGTGCTCGAGGGCAGCCGCTTCAAGGTGCTCACCGACATCCTCGGGGATGAGGATCATCTGGGCGATATGGACTTCAAGGTCGCCGGTACCAAGGACGGCGTCACCGCGCTGCAGATGGACATCAAGGTCGAAGGCGTCACCCCGGAGATCATGCGCGTGGCGCTCGATCAGGCGCGCGCCGGCCGGCTGCATATCCTTGACGAGATGAACCGCGTGATCCGCGAGCCGCGCGAGAAGATGTCCGAGTGGGCCCCTTCGATCATCACGCTCAAGATCGATCCGGAGAAGATCCGCGACGTCATCGGCAAGGGCGGCGCGGTCATTCGCCAGATCACCGAGGAGACCGGCACCACCATCGACATCGAGAGCGACGGCACGGTGAAGATCGCCTCCGTGAGCGGCGCCGCCGGCCGCGAGGCGCAGCGACGCATCGAGCTCATCACCGCCGACGTCGAAGTCGGACAGATCTACGAGGGCAAGGTCGCGCGCCTGATGGATTTTGGCGCCTTCGTGACCATCCTGCCCGGACGCGACGGTCTGGTGCACATCTCGCAGATTTCCAACGAGCGCGTCGAACGTGTCAGCGACAAACTCAAGGAAGGCGACCTCATCCGCGTGAAAGTGCTCGAGGTCGATCGGCAGGGACGCATTCGCCTGTCGATGCGCGACGTCGACGCGGCCTGAACTGACCGCACGCTAAGCCGGATGCGGCGCGGTCAGCCCTGCGGACCGCGCCCGTTCTGACTGGCGAATTGCCGCAGACTCTGCTCGAGGTAATTGCCGATCACTCCGCGCGTGCTGCCCCCGTACGAGCGGATCACCTGCGAGAGGAAGTCGCGGCTCATGAGCGGCTCACCGTCGTGCTCCTGCTCGGCGATCACCTGCAGCAGGATGCTGCGCGTGATGTCTCCCTGGCTTTTCTTGTCGATCACGACGAAGTCGATGCGCTCGATCACCAGGCGCCGGATATCGGCCAGGGTGATGTAGCGGCTCTCAACGGTGTCGTACAACCGCCGGTTCGGATACTTCTTAATGGTCCGCGGTTCACTCATCGCACGTCCCTCACTATGGGTTGTTGAGCACCTTCCTTAGTGCAGGGCGTTTCGACGTACCTTATTACAAGTAGAACCCCGGGGGCCACCGGCACGCAGTGAAACTGCCGCTAGGCAGGCGGCAGCGGCGCCTCGCGCAGGCTGCGCAGCGGCGCGAGGCTCCAGTGCTCGATGCCCCAGGAGAGGATCTGCGCAGGGGGCTGAAGCTTAAGCTCAGCCGGTGGATCCTGCCGCAGGAGGGTGAGCCCCTGCCACAGCTGCGGGCCGGCGTGTTCGGGCTCAAGGGCGACCGAGCGGCGCGATTTTGCGAGCTTCGCGCCGCCGGGCTCGGTGATCAGCGGCAGATGCGCGTAGCGCGGGGTCGGCAGCGCCAGGGCGCGCTGCAGGCTGATCTGCCAGGCCGTGCTGTCCAAGAGGTCGGCGCCACGCACGATGTCCGTGACGCCCTGCCGGGCATCATCCACCACCACCGCGAGCTGATACGCGAACGCACCATCGCGACGGCGGATGATCACGTCCCCGCGCTCGGCAAGGTCAAAGGCGCACGCGCCCTGCACCCGATCCGCGAAGGACAGCGTGCCCTCTGAGACGCGAAAGCGCGTGGCGGTCGGTCCGGCCGTGCGCGCACCCGCGCGGCAGGTGCCCGGATAACCCCCCGCCTCGGCAAGATCACGCCGCGAGCAGCTGCACTCGAAGGTGAGCCCGAGCGCCTTCAGCCGCTGCAGTGCTGCTGCGTAGGCGGCCGTGTCCGCGCTCTGGTACTCGATGGGCCCATCCCAGTGCAGACCGAAGGCTTCGAGCGTGCGCAGCATCTGCGTGGCGCACCCGGTGAGGATGCGCTCGCGATCCAGATCCTCCATGCGAAGCAACCAGCGCCCGTCGTGCGCGCGTGCATCCAGAAAGCTCCCGAGGGCTGCCACGAGCGACCCCAGGTGCAACGGACCGGTGGGCGAGGGCGCGAAGCGCCCGATGTAGGGGGCGCGCGGCGCGGAGGGACTGCGACTAGCGGTAGCGATCGTCGCGGTCGCCGTACTGGCGCTCGCGCCGCTCGCGCCGCTCCTGGGCCTCGAGACTCAAGGTGGCCACGGGGCGCGCCTCGAGACGCTTGATGCCGATCTCTTCGCCGGTCTCGAGGCAGTAGCCGTAGCTGCCGTCCTCGATGCGCTTGAGGGCCTCATCGATCTTGCGGATGAGCTTTCGTTCCCGGTCACGGGTTCGCAGCTCCAGGCTGAACTCTTCTTCCTGCGTGGCACGGTCGTTCGGATCGGGAAAATTCGCCGCCTCGTCCTTCATGTGCGAGACGGTACGATCCACTTCCACCATCAGGTCGCGCTTCCAGCTGTTGAGGATGCTGCGGAAGTGCTCGAGCTGCTCCTTGCTCATGTACAGCTCGCCGCGCTTGACGATGTAGGGCTGTACGTTGCGCGGACCGGCTAGGAGGCTCCCCGGTTCCCCGGTCTCCGCATCGTCGGCATCACTGGCGACCGCCGCGGCGGCCGCGCGCGGGGCGAGGGGCGGGGCGGGCGGGGCCGGTGGCAGGCCTGCGCGCGGGAGCGGCTTTTTCAGTTCCGGTTCCTGGGCGGCGGACGCCGGTGGCGGATGCGCGCCGGGCTTCTTCGGTGCCGCGACGCTCTTGCGCACGTGCGCGCTCACCGGCCGCGGACGCGTGGGTTCGGGTTTGCGTGCCACGACGGCCTTTCTGGCCGGGGGCCGGCTCACCGCCTTCTTGCCCTTAGCGGACTTCGGGGCAGGTCTCTTGGCCGGCATCAATGACTCCTCAAAAACAGCCTCAGGCCGTGAAAGAACGCGCGATTATACCGGCGCACTCCGGGCTGTACAGGTGTTCTCGGACGAGGGCAATTTCGGGTGCGCGCGGGCGCCCCGCCGCCCCGCACGCAGGGAAAATTAAGGGGGAACGGCCGGCTTTTAGCCGCCGCACCTACGGAAGGGCTACGGGCGGCGCGGGCTGCCACCCCGGCTGTCGGCGCTCCGCGACAACCGTGGTGTGGATTCCGCCGCGCACGTTGAAGCGCGCGCTCAGTCGCAGGAAGCGCGCCTGCACCGCCGCGTGCAGGTGATCGGCGATTTCGTTCGTGATCGCCTCGTGATATGCACCGCGGTCGCGGAAGGACCAGATGTAGAGCTTCAACGACTTCAGCTCCACGCAGCGCTCATCGGGCACGTACTCCAGTTCGAG